>CAZQHA010000200.1:0-8194 GCA_964592795.1 uncultured Planctomycetaceae bacterium
CCAGTAGGAACCCAGGATGGCGTAGGGGATCGTGAACAGGACCGAGATCGGCAGCAGGAACGACTCGAACAGGATCCCCATCAAAAGGAAGACGAGCACGATGGCGAGCGCGAGCGCGCCCATCAGCTCCTTCATCTCCTCCTCCTGGCGGAAGCCGACCGTGTCGTCTTCGCCGACGGAGTAGCCGCGCGGCAGATCGAGCGCGGCCCGCGCGCGCAGGCCGGCGTCGGAGAGCTCGCGCTGGCGCGCGGGGTTGTCGACCTTGGCCTGGATGGTGAAGGTGGCCTGTCCGTTTCGGCGCCAGATCGCGCGGCGCTGCTGGCCGAACTCGAGGTCGGCGAACGACGACAGCGGCACCGCGTTCTGCTGCGTGTACACGGTGAGGTCGCGCAGCGTCCCCAGGCCCGCGACTTCTTCCTCGTCGTACTCGATGATCAACGGGACCTCTCGGCCCGGTTCCTGGAAGCGCGGGAGCTGCACGCCGCGCAGCGCCCAGGAGATGTTCTCGAGCGCCGTCTGAGGCGTGACTCCGAGCTGCTGCGCCAGGTCGGAGTCGAAGACGACGCGCACTTGCTTGGGCGCGTTCTGCAGCGGCGACGCGATGCTCGAGAGCCCGGGCACGTCCTGAAGGATCTCGACCGCCTGCTTGCCGTACCGCTCGAGCTCGTCGGAGTCGGGACCGTGGAGTCGGAACGTGACGACGGAACGAGTGCGGTTCTCGCCACTCTCGATGTCGTCGAGGAAACGCAGCGTGTGTCCGGGAAGCCGCGGAACGTCGCGCTTCAGGTCCGCGAGCACGAAGTCCATGTGCTCCTGCTTCTGCGGATCGTCCCAGTACACGCTGACGCGTCCGCCCGCGACGCTGAAGCGATTGCCGTAGTGGTCGAACTTGTACGCGTCCTTCTTCGACTCGAGGAACTCCTCGTAGCGCGCCATCTCCGACGCCGCCTGCGCCAACGTGAAGTTGTCCTCGAGCTCGACCCACACGTTGATGCGCGTCTTGCTCTCCTCTTCGCCGAACGCCGCGAGCTTCATCCGCGTTCCGGGGATCACGATCGACAGCAACGCGAGCGCCATCACGATGAAGCACGCGAACCGATGGGTGACGCTCCAGCGCACGAGGCGCTGGTTGCCCTCGATCAGGAGATCGAGCACCGAGGTCGCGTTGGGCACGAGCTCTTGCGGCCGCGACGGCCGCGTCTCGAGCATCCTGCGCCAGCGCGGCAGGCCGATGAGGATCAGGAGCACCGCGAAGATCGCGGGCAGCGCGTGCATCACGGCGAAGGGCACGGTTGGATCGCCGTCCTTGAGCTCGAGGAGCTTCGCGGTCTCGACGGCGGGCCAGGACTGCCAGGCCTTCCAGCCGATCGCGGCGACCACCAGCGCCGCGAGCACGAACCGCAGCGGCGAGGCGACGGCCAGCACGCGCGCGCAGATCGAGCGCAGCGCGCGCACGGCGAGGTGGAAGAGCCCGCGGACGCCGCCGACGCCGTGCGCGATCGCGCGCGCGGGCAGCGAGCCGACGGCCGCGATGCGCGCCGCCGCGGCCTGGACCCGCGTGGCGCGCGCGCCGCGCGCGCCGCGCACGAGCACGGGGAGGAAGATCAAGGCGACGAACAGGCTGACGATCAGAGAGATGCACAGCGGCAGGCCGAGCTCCGCGAAGATGATCCGCAGCGAGGGGTTCTCGCTCATGAAGATCAGCGGCAGGAACACGACGACGCACGTCAGCGTCGAGAGCGTGACCGCGAGCCCGACCTCGCTGGTGCCCGAGACGATCGACTCGGTCAGCGACCGGCCCTCCGCGCGCAGCCGCGTGATGTTCTCGATGACGACGATCGAGTTGTCGACGAGCATCCCCAGGGCGAGCGTGATGCCGGTCATCGTCAGCACGTTGAACGTGCGGCCCGTGAAATAAGCCCACGCGATCGTGAGGAGCACCGAGATCGGGATCGAGAGCGCGACGATCAGCGTCAAGCGCACGCGCCACAGGAACACGAAGAGGACGATGATGGCCAGCCAACCGCCGGTGATCGCCGTGTGGCTCAGCTGGTCGAGCGAGTTCTCGATGAACTCGCCCTGGTTGAACAGGATCCGGAAGCCGAACTCGCCGCGCAGCGTCGGGTCTTTCTCGAGCTCCGCGATCGCGTCGAGCAAACGGTGGCACGTCGCGACGACGTTCGCCTGACCGTCCTTCTGGATCTCGCCCCAGTACGCGTACTGGCCGTCGATGCGCGAGAGGAACTCGCGCACGCTCTTCACGGGGAGCACGCGCCCGACGTCGCGGATCATCAGGCCGTTGCCGATCGGGTACTCCTCGATCTCCTCGACCGTGCGGAAGCGCATGTCGGACCGGAGCAGCACGCGCGAGCCGCCGTCCTCGACCTCGCCCATCGGCATCGCGAAGTTGTCGGCCGCCAGGCGCCGGATCAGCCCGCCGATGTCGAGGTTCGCGGCCTTGACGCGATCCTCGTCGAGCAGGATGCGCAGCGAGTCGTCGGCGATCCCGTACATCTCGATGCGGCCGACGCCGTCGACGGCCTCGAGGCGGCGCTGGATCACGTTCTCGACGAGGAAGTCGGTGCGCTCCGAGTCGCCGGGATGCAGGAGCGCGAAGAACATCACCGGCAGGTCGCTCTCGCTCCACGACCAGATGCCGATCTCCTGCACCGTGTCCGGGAGCTGCGGGCGCGCGCGCTCGAGCCGGTCGCGGACTTCCGCCTTGGCGTAGTCCATGTCGGTGTCGGACTTGAAGTCGACGAAGATGCCGACGTTGTCCTGGCGCGAGCTGCTCTCGATGTCCTGAACGCCGGCCAGCGTGCGCAGCTCGGCTTCGAGGACGCGTGCGACGCGCTCCTCGTTCTCCTGCGCGCTGGAGCCGGGATTCATCACGAACACCTGCAGTCCCGGCTCGACCATGCCGTCGGGCATCATCTGGATCGGGATGCGCACGTACGCGATCACGCCGATCACGACGCTCGTGAAGAGCAGCGTCATCAGCAGCACCGGGCGCCTCACGAGCGCCGCGAAGAACGCGTGGTGTCCACCGTGAACGTTCATGCGGGCTCCGGAGCGATTCCCGGCGCGAGGGGCGACTCGCGCTCGGCGGCCTGCACGCGCGCGTCCTTGTGCCGGTAGATCAAGTAGTAGACGGCCGGGATCACGACGAGCGTCAGCACCGTCGAGCACGTCAGCCCCGCCATGACCGAGATCGCCATCGGCGCGCGCAGCTCGAGGCCCGCGCCCGCGCACATCGGTCCGATCCACGGGATCGGCGCGAGCCATCCGGTCATCGGCAAGAGCCCGATCACGGTCGTGTTCGCGGTCATGTAGATCGGCCGCAAGCGCGTGCTGCCGGCTTCCATCAGCGCGTCGAAGACGCCGACGCCTTGGGCGCGCGTCTGGTTGACGCGGTCGAGGAGCACGATCGCGTTCGCGACCACGATGCCCGCCAGCAGGATCATGCCGATGAACACGACGACCGACAGGGGGATCGCGAGCACGTCGAGCGTGAACACGACGCCGACCATCGCGAGCGGCACGGTGACGAGGATGATCAAGGGCTGCAGCCACGACTCGAACTGGCTCGCCATCACCGCGTACACGAGGAACAGCGCGAGGAGCAGCGCGAACTGCATGCTCGACTGAGCCTCGTCCATCTCGCGCTTCTGCCCGCCGAGCTGGACGATCACGTCGTCGGGCGGCACGAGGTCGGCGAGCTTGGCCTCGATCGCGCGCGCCGAGCCGCCCAGGTCCAGGCCCGTCGTCGACGCGGTGACAAGCACCGCGCGGGTGTTGCCGATGCGGCGGATCTCCGCCGGACCTTGGACGATCTCGACGTTCGCGACGGCGCTCAGCGGCACGGGCGTCGGCGACGACGGGTTGACGACGACGTCGAGCACGCGGTCGAGCGATCCGAGCACGACCTCGTCGCCGAGCACGCGCACGTCGATGCGATCGTCGCCCTCGGAGAAGCGCGTGCCGACGTTGCCGAGAACCTGGTCGCGCACGAGGCGCGAGGCGGCGTCGAGGTCGAGCCCGTATTCGAGCGTCTTGTCGCGGTCGAACGTGACGCGCGCCTCCGGGTGGCCGGGCCGCACGGTCGTCTGGATGTCGGTGAGCCCCGGAACCTCCGACAGGCGCGCGGCGACTTCGCCGGCGGTCGCGGCGATCTTCTCGAGGTCGTACCCCAGGATCTCGACTTGCACGGGCGCGTCGAGAGCGAACGGAGTCGGACGCGTGATGTCGACCGAGCGCACCGCGGGATGGCTCGAGATCATCTCGCGCACCCGCGCGATCACGCGGTCCTCGTTCTCGGGCGTCGCGGCCGCGGGCTTCAGGCGCACGGTCAACCGCGCCGTGTGCTTGCCTTCGATCTCGCGCGTCAGCGTGTCCTTCTCCACGCCGACGGTCAGCGCGGTGAGCTCGACGTCGTCCAGCGCGCGCACGCGGCGGTCGAGCTCGCCCAAGATGCCGTCGGTGTACTCGAGCGGGCTGCCGATCGGCAGGCCGACGTGCGCGGTGAACTCGCCTTGGTGGATCTCGGGTAGGAGATCGAGGCCGAGAGCCGGCACGCGCCACGCCGCCGCCGCGAAGAGCCCGATCGAGATCAGCACGACGAGCCACGCGTTGCGCAGGCCTGCCGCGAGGAGCTTCGGGTACACGCGCTCGACTTTCTCCCAGGCCCAGTCGTGCGCGATCAAGATGGGCTTGAACAGGAGGTCGGCGAGCTTGCCGACGAGCAGCAAGAGTGCCGCGACGATCCGCGCGATCCAACCGAAGAGTAGGAGGAACAGCCGGCCGAGGAGGTGCAGCGTGCTCGGCACGAGGCGCGACCAGCCGAACGAGAGATCGCGCCGCAGCGCCTGCGGCTTCTCCAGCTTCTTCCCGGCACCGATCTCGCCCGCCAGCCACGGGCGCGAGGCGAGCACGGGGATGAACATCGCGGCGACGACGAGCGACACCGCGACCGACGTGACTACGGTCAGCGCTTGGTCGCCGAAGATCCGGCCCGCGACGCCGTGGACGAACACGATCGGCGCGAACACGGCGATGCTCGTCAGCGTCGAGCCGGTGATCGAGCCCGCGACCTCGCGCGTGCCGCGGATCGCGGCCTCCGCGATGCTGTCGCCTTCCTCGCGGCAGCGCATGATCGACTCGAGCACGACGATCGAAGCGTCGACCACCATCCCGACGCCCAGCGCGAGCCCGCCCAGCGACATGATGTTGAGGCTGACGTCGAGCAGGTACATCGGCGCGAACGTCACGATCACCGAGATCGGGATCGAGATGCTGATGATCAACGTCGGCAGGAGGCTGCGCAGCGCGAGCCAGATCACGAGCACGGTCAGCACCACCGCCATCCAGGCGTTGCTCTTCACGTCCTCGACCGAGTCGCGGATGAACGTCGACTGGTCCGAGAGCACCTCGAGGCGGGCGTCCTTGCGCAGCTGATGGGCGAGGAAGTCCGTCTTGCCCTGGTCCTCGAACGTCGCCTGCGGTCCGCCCGGACCGCCGCCGCCTCCCGATTCGAGGTTCTTGGCGAACTCTTGCTGCTCCTCCGTGCCGAACAAGCGCGCGCGCACGTCGTCGGCGAGCTGCACGATGTTCGCCCCGGCTTCGCGGTAGATCGCGATCTCGACGGCTTCCCGCCCGTCGAGGCGCGTGATGACGTCGCGCTCCGCGTGGGTGCGCGACACCGTCGCGACGTCGTTGATGCGGATGCTCGCGTTGCCGCGGCGCACGATCGAGAGATCGGCGATCTCCGACACGTCGCGGAACTCGTTCAGCGTCCGCACGAGGTACTCGGTCGAGCCCTCGCGGATCGCGCCGCCGGACGCGTTCAGGTTCTCCTGCGCGAGGCGCGTCGCGAGGATCTGCGGGTCCAGGCCCTGCGCCGACATCTTGAACGGGTCGACCCGCACGCGGATCTCCTCTTGGAGTCCGCCGCGCACTTGCACGGCCGCGACACCGGGCAGCGTCTCGAGCTCGCGCTTGACGCGGTGCTCGGCGATCCAGCGCAGCTGCACGAGGTCGCGCTCGCCCGCCGTGCGCCCGGCCGACGCGCCCGCCGGCGCCGCTGCGTCGGCGTGCTTCTGAGGCAATGAGAGCGCGACGCGCAGGATCGGATCGAGGTTCGGGTCGTAGCGCAGGATCAGCGGCCGCTCCGCGCCGCTGGGCAGGAACACCGTGTCCAGCTTGTCGCGCACGTCCTGCACGGCGAACGTCATCGGCGTGCCCCAGTCGAAGTCGAGCACGACGTCGGAGGTCTCCGCGCGGCTGATCGAGGTCGAGCGCACGAGATGGGGGAGCGTCGACAGCGCTTCCTGGATGCGCTCGGAGATCCGATCCTCGATATCCTCCGGCGCCGCGCCGCGGTACGTGGTGCGCACCGTGAGCGTCGGGTAGCTGATCTCCGGCAGCAAATCGATCGGCAGCTTCGACAAGGACACGACGCCGAACACGCCGATCGCGACCATCAGCATCGTGATCGCGACCGGGCGTCGCGTGATGAACGCGAGCACTCCCGACTGCACGCGGTCCGCGCTCGAGCGCGCCGGAGCGTCCGCTTCGGTCTCGCCGGTCACGGCGCGTCAGCCTTCCTGCGCGGAGGCATCGGCCGCGGGCGCCGGCTCGGCCTCGTCGTCCTTCGGCTGCGCCGACGTCTCCTCGAGCACGACCTCGGCTCCGTCCTCGAGCTCGCGGTTGCCGACGACGACGACGAGATCGCCCGCCGCGAGCTTGGCGTCGCCGCTCGCGAACACCTCGACCGCCGCGTCGTCGGTGAACCCCTCGGTGACCTCGATGCGATGCGCGCGACCGTCGCGCACGACGAAGAGCAAGTTGGCTTCGCCCTCGCGGCGCAGACTGCGCTTGGGCACGACGAGCGCGTCGGGGTGCCTGTCGGTCACGATCTCGAGCCGGACGAGCATGCCCGGCAAGAGACGTCCGTGATCCTGCGAGTGCCCATTCGTCCCGCCGTTTGCCGGCGCGACCGGTTCGAGCACCGCGTGCACCGCGAACGAGCCCGATTGCGGATCGATCGACGGCGCGATGCGCTCGATGCGGCCGCGCAGCTCCAGCCCGGGCAGCGCTTCGGCCGTCGCGCGGATGTCGACGGTGCGCGCGGCGTGATCGCCGTCCGCGGCCGCGGGTTTCGCGTCCGGTCCGCGCCACGCCGTCATGAACCACGCGAGCTCGCGCTGCGGCCGGTGGATCGTGACGTGGAGGTCGTTGAGGTCCGTGATGACGAACGCGGCGCCCGCGGTCTCGAGCACGCTCGTACCGCGGCCGACCGTGCCGCCGATGCGCACGGTCGCCTGCGCGACGATGCCGGAGATCGGCGCCTGGATGCGCGTGTACGAGAGCTCGAGCTCCGCGCGCGCCAGCGCGAGCTCGGCCTTCTGCAGCGCCGTCGCCGCCGAGCGCTGCTCGATCACGCCGCGGTCGCGGCCGAGCTTCGCCGTCTCGTGGTCGGAGGCGCGCGTGTCGCGCAGCGTGCGCAGCGTCTCGAGCGCTTGCGCGGAGATCAGGTTGCCGGCTTTCTCGTTGCGGTCGAAGTCGCGCTGCGCTTGCTCCCACTCGAGCTTCGATTGCGCGACGCGCGCTTCGGCCTCGCGCAACGCGACGTCCGCGCGCGCGATCGCGTCCTTCGCCTCGGCGATCGCGACGCGCGCGTCGGCGACCATCGCCTTCGCTTCGCGGTCGTCGACGACCGCCAGCTCCTGTCCGGCCTCGACGCGGTCGCCCTGCTTGACGAACACCTCGGTCACGATGCCCGAGGCGCGCGGGTAGAGCTGGATCTCCTTCTCCGAGTGCACGACGGTCGTCGTCTGCAGCTTGCGTTGCATCTCGCGCTGCTCGACCGGAACGACGCGCACGCGCACCGGCTCGCGGCGCTTCAACTCAACGGTCTTCGGCGCCTTGGCGTCGGTCGGCCGGTCGCAGCTCGCCGCGAGCAAGAGCGCGAGCGCGCACGCAACCGCCGCGCGAGCCGGACGCGCGGCCAGGGACTCTTCTCGTTCGGTCATTTCGATCGTCGCCGTGCGACGGAGCGGGAGTGGGGGACGGCGCGAATAGTGAACAGTAGACTGCGCCCGGATGCGCACACCCGACGAGGCTATTGCAGAGATTCTACGCCGGGTGGAGCCCATTGCGGAGGTCGAGGAGGCTCCGCTCTCGCGCGCGATCGATC
>CAZQHA010000201.1:0-8179 GCA_964592795.1 uncultured Planctomycetaceae bacterium
ACCATCTGCGCGCGCGCTGCGGGCTCGAGCGCGTCGCGATCGTCGATTGGGACGTGCACCACGGCAACGGCACGCAGCACCTCTTCGAGACCGATCCGACCGTCTTCTACGCCAGCCTGCACCAGTGGCCGCTCTACCCGGGAACCGGCGCCGCCGGCGAGCGCGGCATCGGCGCGGGCGAAGGCGCGACGCTGAACGCGCCGCTACCGCCCGGAGCGGGCGATCGCGAGTGGCTCGGCGCGCTCGAGAAGAGCGTGCTGCCGGCGATCGAAGCGTTTCGCCCGCAGTTCCTCTTGATCTCGGCCGGCTTCGACGCGCACGCGCGCGATCCGCTGGCGCAGACGCGGCTCACGACCGAGGCCTACCGGCGCATGAGCGAGCTCGTGCTCGACCTCGCGCGGCGCGCGTGTCACGGACGCGTCGTGTCGATCCTCGATGGCGGCTACGACCTCGAGGCGCTCGCCGTGTGCGCCGAAGCGCCCGTCGGCGCGCTATGCGCGTCGAGCGACCGCGTCGACCACGATCGGTGAGAAGAAGAGCGCGTGCGGATCCCGCTCGCGCTCGCGCCACTCGGACAAGAACTGCGCGCGCTCCTCGGGGGCGAGCAGTCCCTCGGCGACCATCTTCTCGGAGAACTGCGGGAAGAAGAGCCCCGCCCAGCGAAAGACGCCCGACTGCGGTCCGCCGCACAAGACGGTCGGCGTGATCGATACGGTCTCGAGGCCGGCCGCCGCGAACAGCGCCGGCGCGCGAGCAGCGACGAACGCGTCGCCACCGGCCTTGCGGTAGAGCGCGCGCGTCGCGCGCACGACGGCGCGGAACCCTTCGCTCTCGGGGAAGACCGACACGCCCTCGTGGTTGTAGTCCTGCAACGCGAATGAGCCTCCCGGCTTCAGCCCGCGCGCGAGCCGCTGCATGACGGGCGCCGGATCGGCGATGAAGCTCCACACCCAACGCGCGAACACGAGGTCGAACGACTCCGGCGCGAGCCGCGCGTCTTGGAGCCTCGCGCACACCGGCTCGATGTTCTTCACAGCGCGCCGCGCGATCTCTCCGCGGAGGTGATCCATCCAGCGCGGCGATTCGTCGAGGGCGACGACGGTCCCCTCGGGTCCGACGCGCTCGGCGAGCTCGAGCGCGACGAAACCGGGGCCGGCGCCGAGGTCGAGGCACCGCGCCCCGCGCGGGAGCGCGATTCGGTCGAGGAGCGCGCGCGTGACGCCGCCCCACACCTCGTGTTGGAACGAGAGGCGCGCGAGCTCCTGCGCGTCGGTGCCGAGCGGGTATTGCGTCACGAGGCCAAGAGAGTGCCAACTGAGGCTAGATTCAGCCAACGCGCGACCGATGCGGCTCACCGTAGGAAACCACGACCGCGAGAGCGCCGGCCTCACGTACGTCTACCCCGTCGTGTCGCGGCGCGCCGGCGGCGTGTCGCTCGGGATCAACCTGAACCCGAACAACGCCTGCAATTGGCGCTGCGTCTACTGCCAAGTGCCCGGTCTCGTGTTCGGCAACGCGCCGCCGATCGACGCCCTGAAGCTCGAGCGCGAGCTGCGATCGATGCTCGAGCGCATCGTGCGCGGCGACTTCCTCGCGAAGCACGCGCCCGAAGGCGCGCGCGAGCTCAAGGACGTCGCGTTCTCCGGCAACGGCGAGCCGACGAGCGCGAAGGAGTTCCCCGAGATCGTCGCGCGCGTCGGTCGCGTGCTCGCCGAGTTCGAGCTCCTGAACAAGATCCCGATCGTCTTGATCACGAACGGCTCGCTCGTGCACCAGGAGCACGTGCGACGGGGCATCCAGACCCTGGCGACGCTCGGCGGCGTCGTGTGGTTCAAGCTCGACAGCGCGACCGACCGCGGCCAGCGGGCGATGAACGACGCGAAGCTCGGGCCGGCGCACACGCGCAAGAACCTCGAGATCGCCGCGCGCGCGTGCCCCACGTGGATCCAGACGATGATGCTGGCTCGCAATGGCGAGACGCCTTCCGTCGGCGAGCAGGAGGCCTATCTCGACTTCGTCAGCGCGCTCGTGCGCGACAGGGTCCCGGTGAAGGGCGTCCTGCTGTACGGGCTCGCGCGCCCGTCGCACCAGCCCGAGGCCAAGGAGCTCAGCGCCCTCCCGCGCGAGTGGATGGAGCGCTTCGCGAAGCGGATCGAGAACGCCGGCCTCGAGGTGCGGCTCAGCGTGTGAGCGCGACGGTCACTCGTGGCGGAACCAGCGCGTGACGAGCACGTCGCCTTCTCCCTTGCTGGCGAAGAACGCCTGCGCGGGCACCGTGTGGTCCTGTCCGTTCGACGACTGGACGTCGGTGAACGACGAGGGGCGCGCCTTGTCGAACCCGCGCGCGATCGGCGCGCTGCCTTCCACCTTCGCGAGCAGCGGCCGTTCTTCGGGCGCGCGCGCGCCGTCCTCGGGCCGCACGTGGGCGGCGATCTCGACGAGCGCGCGCTCGAGGTCGGGGCGCGGAGTGCGGCTGGCGAGGAAGTACAGGTGCTCGACGCCGCGGTAGCTGTCGAGCGGGATCCAGGTCGAGCCCTCGGGGAACGTGTACATCGTGTTCGGCTTGACCGGATTCGTGTAGCCGGCGTACTCGCTCGGGAAGATCGGCTGCGCCCACCCGGTGCCGTCGATGCCGATGATGTACACGTAGCACTCCGCGTTCGTGCGGAACTGGATCTTCAGGTTGTCGCCTTGGCCGTGGGAGCCGAAGCGGTCGTAGAGCACCTCGCCGTCGGCCACCGGCACGGGGATCGGGCGTCCGTCCTTCACCTCTTCCTTGAGAACGGCGACCTCGAGCTCGAGCGGCGGAGGCGGCGGCGGAACGTATGCCGGCGCCGGCGCAGTTCCCGCGGCGGCGGCAGCGGCGTTCGGATCGGTGGGCGCCGTGGTCGCCGCGACCGCCTCGTCCTTCTTCGTCAGCGACTGCAGGAGCTTGTCGAAATCGTCGCGGTAGCCTTCGCCGTAGTTCTCCGTGGCGACGCCGAGGAAGGTCTTGCGCGCGGCGCTCAGGGCGACGTCGGCGATCACGCCGAGCCCGGTGCCGGCGCACGCGGTGAGGACGATCGTCGACGCGAGAGAGATCGCGCGGTCGGGGCGAGGCGAGCGAATCATCGTGGGACTCCTCGGGTGGATTCAGACGCGGCGCAGATTCGCGAGCATCGTAGCCGCGCCTCGAAATCGCGAGCAAGATCGCACGCGGATCCAAGGGGCGATCCGAAGCGCGTCGAACGCCGCGCGCGCCGAAACTTCCTTCGATCGCGGCGCGTGGAGCCCCTACGCCGGTGTACTTGCGCATCATCGCGAGCGCTCGGATGATGCATCGGAGTCCCGCCCGCGGGCGTCGCGAGATCGGCGGCGTCCGTCCTGGAGATGTTTCACGCCATCGGTATCTGTGCGGCGCTGTGCACGAGCGCTGCGCTGTCTCCCGCCGTCACGAGGGTGCGTCCGCTCCCGGCCGAGCCGGTCCGGCGCGCGCTGCTCGTCGGGATCGACGATTATCCGCCCGAGAACCGTTGGCCGAAGCTGTCGGGACCGCGCCTGGACGTCGCCGCGCTGCGCACGGTGCTCATCGAGCGCGCCGGGTTCCGCTCGGAACACATCCGCACGTTGCTCGACGGTGAAGCCACCGCGGACGCGATCCGCGGCGGCTTCGGGGAAATGGTCGAAGCGGCCCAGTCCGGCGATCTCGTGCTCTTCTACTTCGCCGGCCACGGCTCGCGCGTGCCCGACGACTCCGGGTCGCTCGAGGAGCGCGACCGCTGGGACGAGACGCTCGTCCCGTACGACGCGAGCGCCGGCGACGGGCCGTGCAAGGACATCCGCGACGAGGAGATCGGCCGCTGGATCGAGCAGGCCAACGCGAAGACCGACCAGGTCGTGCTGATCTTCGACTGCTGCAGCTCGGGGACGAACACGCGCGCCGAGACGCCGGCCGGCCGGCGCTTCCTCGAGCCGACGAAGCGCGGGTTCGGGGCCGCGCGCACGAGCGCGTTCGCGCCGGCGCTCGGCGGGAGCGTCTCCGGCTACGTGCCGCCGGCTCTGAAGTACGTCGCGCTCGCGGCGTGCCGCGCGGACCAGAGCGCGTACGAGATCCAGCTCGACGCTCCCGAAGGCTCGGGCGGAAAGATCTCGCGCGGCGTGTTCAGCTACCACCTGGTCGATGCGCTCCGATCGTTGCCGGCCGGAGCGTCGTACACCGACCTCATGATCCAAGTCGCCGGACGCGTGAGCCGCGCGCAGGCGGAGCAGACGCCGATCCTCGAGGGGTGCCTGGCCGGATACGTGCTCTTCGAGCCGGTGGCCGCGTCGCACACGCCTCGGTTTCCGGCCGAGGTCGACGCCAAAGAAGCGTTGACCGTCGCCGGCGGCCGCTTGCACGGCCTCGCGAAGGGAGACGTCTTCGGCATCTGCGGCGACGATGCGCTGCGCGACAACCTGCCGTCGCGCCTGGGGCGCGCGCGCCTCGTCCGCGTCGGGACGATGACCTCGACGGCCGAGTGGATCGAATCGATCGAGGGCGGCCGCGCGGCCGGCAAGCGCTCGGCGTTCCTGCTCGAGCGCAGCGCGGCGCACGCGTCGATGCGCCTCGCCATCGATGCGAGCGGCGGAGACGCGCCGCCGGAAACGATCGTGCGCGCGCTCGAATCGAAGGGCATTCGCTGCGTCGCGAGCCAGGACGCCGGCGCGTTCGCGCTGCGTCGCAACGGTGCGCGTTGGACCTTGTTCGCGCCGGACGCGACTCTTCTGCCGATCGCCGCGGACGAGGCTTCCGAACGCGAGGTCGCCGCGCTCGTCGAGGACCTCGGCCGTTTGGCGACCGCCGAGCGCGTCGACAAGCTCCTGCGGCACGACGGCGCGAGCCCGCTCGCGCTCGAGGTCTCGCTGCGCCGCGTGTCCGAGGACAACCGCTGGCTCGATCCGATCACGCCCGGCGAGGACGGACGGATCACCATCGCGCCGGAGGAGCGCTGGGCCGTGTGCGTGAAGAACTCGTCGAAGGCTTCCGTGTTCGTGCACGTCGTCACGATCTCGCCCGACGGCGACATCGACGTCCCCTACCCGCCGACGCTGGACGACGCGGTCTACCCCGGGCAGGACTCGCCCTCTCCGCCGCTCTCGATCGAGGCGGTCAAGCCCGACTACGCGGCGTTCTACCGATCCGGCCCGATTCGACTGCACTGCATCGCGACGCAACGGCCGCTCGACCTCGCGTCGCTCAAACAGGCGCCCGTCACGCTCGGGAAGTCGACGCGCGGCGTCGCGGAGCGACCCGCGCTGGCCGAGGACGCGCTGGTGTCGGACGCCTGGTTCGCTGCGCGCATCGAGATCTGGGTCTCCCCCTGACCGTCCGCGCAGCGAGCTCCCACCGATGGGCAGGAAGAGCCTGGCAACTCCCCGCGCTCAGGCGACGCCCGCCGCGCGCACGAGCTTGCCGAGCTCGATCATCGCGCGCGCGTGCATCATGCGCGCCGCGGCCGCGCTCGGCCGGCCGGTCTCCTCGGCGACCGCTTCCCACGACGCGCCCGCGTAGTTGCGCAGGACGATGAGCTCGCGGTACTCGTCGGGAAGCGCGTCGAGGCAGCGCTCGACGATCCCGGACTCCTCGTGGTTCGCGAGCTTCTCGAGCGGCTGCGTGGTCTCGTCGGGGAACGCCAGCGGCACGGAGACGCTGGCGGTCGCGCTCGTGGTGACGTGCAACGGGACGCTGCGGCGCTGGTCGCGCTTCTTCGCGCCGTAGTAGTCCGCGGCCGCGATGATCTGGCGCTCGGCGAGCCGCGACAGCCAGTTGATCAGGCTGGCCTCCTCGCGCATCTCGAAATTCTCGAACGAGCGCACGGCGGCGGCGAACGTCTCCTGGAGGATGTCGCCCGAGTCGACCGACTCGCGCAGGCGCGAGCCCAGACGCAAGCGCACGATGCGGCGGACGCGCTCGTAGTAGCGCTCGAAGAGGCGGTTCAGCGCCTCCTTGTCGCCTTCTTGGGCTCTCAGTACGAGGTCGAGGGACTGGGTGACGTCTTCGGCCATCGGTCGCGAGCGATCCAGCGCAGGATCATGAGCCCGCCACGATGCATTCTATCTCGAATTCTTCGACGCCCGGCAAGTCCAACTTCTTCGAGCCCTGCTTCGCCGCCTGATCCGCCGCGATCCGCTGGATCGCTTCTCGATCCGCTTCGCTCCACGAGCTCTTGGGGACTCCGCGAACCGGCACGAACTCGCGCTCCAGGAATTGCATCGCCTTCGCGTACGGAACCCCGGACTCGCCGGGAAAACTCGCGAGCTGCGTCATCCAGGACTCGATCTCGACGCGCGGCGTCGGACTCTCGAGGACGAGCACACCTTCGAATCGATTGGCGGCGTTCTCGATCTTCGTGCACAGCACGCGGCGGTCGTCGTCCTCGCCCACCTCGAGACCCCAGGGCTCGTCCGCCCGTCCGAACCGTTCGATGTCCCCGAGCGCCGCTGTCCTCCACGGCCAGACGAATCGGTCGTGCTCGTTCGATCCGAACACCGAGAGCGTGTACACGTAGACCGAGCCCGGGGTCGAGATCTTCTTGACGATCACGTCGCCCACGCCGATCTCGCCGTCGCGCGCCGGCAGCCTCAGCTCCCGCCCGCCGGCCAGGTCGTAACGGTAGAACGAGCTGCTCAAGACGAGCTTTGATTTCTTCGGCATCGCTGCGGCGCCGATCGCGCCGAGGACGAGCGCGCCGGCGATCGACGCCGCGATCGGGTGGCGGCGCAACATGTACTTCGACTTGCGTGCGAACGCGCGCAGCTTGCTCGAACGCGTCGCGAGCGGAACCTCCCGCCCTTCGACGTATCGTTCCAGGTCTTCGCGGAACGCGCGCGCGCTCGAATAGCGCCGCTCGGGCGCCACTTCGAGCGCCATCATGCAGATCGCGTCGAGGTCGCGCGGCACGGCGGGGTTCACCGAGCGCGGCGCCTTCAGCTCGCCCAATCGGATCTTGTCGAGCACCTCGCCGATCGCATTGCCGGGGAACGCGCGGTGGAGCGTGAGCAGCTCGTAGAGGATCAGGCCCAGCTGATACACGTCCGTGCGCGGGTCCATGCCCACTTGCTGCGAGCGCGCTTGCTCGGGCGCGAGGTAGGCGACGCTGCCGTACAGGCCTTGCGTCACGGTCCCGGCCTTCGTGTCGACGCTGCCCGCCAGGCCGAAGTCGAGCACGACCGGGCTCGCGCCGCCGAGCAGCATCACGTTGCCGGGCTTCAAGTCGCGGTGCAGCACGCCCTGGCTGTGCGCGGCTTCGAGCGTGCGCGCCAGCTCGAGCATCAGGCGCGCGACCGTCGCGTACCAATCGCGCGGAACGATCAAGTTCGGCCGGCCGTCGGGCTGCTTCTTCCCGATCGCGCGCTCGAGGAGCGAGCCTTCGCGCGGGCTGACGGACTTCGTGGATGTGTGCGGCGCGAGCTCGGCGCGCGCCCGCCCGATCACCTCCGCGAGCGACGTCCCGTCGACGAGGTCCATCACGATGAACGTCAAGTCGCCGTCGCGACCGGCTTCGTGCACCGCGACGATGTTCGGGTGCTGGAGGGCGGCGAGCAGCCGCGATTCCTTGAGGAAGAGCTCCTCGCGGTCCTTCTGACCGGCGTTGAGCGCCGCGAGCACCTTGACGGCGACTTTCCGTTGGAGCTCCTCGTCGAACGCGGAGAACACACGCCCCATGCCGCCCGAGCCGATCTCCGCGACGATCCGGTACCGCCCGCGGATGTTGGTGCCGGGGTTGAGCGCACGCGGCAGCGCGCGCTCGGCGTGCTCGGCGTGGCGGACGAGCGTCTGGAACTCCGCCCGCTCCTCCTCGTTCGACAAGCGCGCGAGGAAGTCGGCGGGCTCCACGGGCTCGCCGCCCGCGCGCGCCGCCATGTACTCCGCCGCCAGGTCCTCCGCGCGGCTCTCGGCTCGCCCCTTCTCGAATTCCATCGTTTCGATCCGTTCGCGGCCGCGAGCCGCATGCGCTCCCATGGAGATGGTAAGAGGAAAGCGCGGGGCCGGTGCATGCGCAATCGGACGCCCGCGTGCCAGTCCGGCGCGCGTACCCCTGTGATTTCTGGGGCCGGAGACGCTGCCGCGCGACGGAGCTAGGATCGGCGCCCCGACTGAATGTGACGTTGCCCCAGACTAGCATCGCTCGCTTCGCTCGCGATCGCGCTCGCTTGCGCG
>CAZQHA010000202.1:0-8171 GCA_964592795.1 uncultured Planctomycetaceae bacterium
GTCGTCTTGCACACGGGCCTCGGCCGCGCGCCGGTTCACGCCGAGGTCGCCGAGGCGATGGCGGTCGCCGCGCGCGCGTACTGCGTGCTCGAGGTCGACCGCGAGACCGGCGAGCGCAACCAGCGCGACGCGCGGCTCGGCGAGCTCCTGTGCCGATTGACCGGCGCGGAGGCCGCGATCGGCGTCAACAACAATGCCGGCGCCGTGCTGCTCGCGTTCCAGACGTTCGCCGGAGGGCGCGAGGCGATCGTCAGCCGCGGCGAGCTCGTCGAGATCGGCGGGTCCTTCCGCGTGCCCGACGTCATGGCGCGCGCGAACGTGTCGCTCGTCGAGGTGGGGACGACGAACCGCACGCGCATCGCCGACTACCGCGCCGCGATCACCGCGAAGACCGGCCTCTTGATGAAGGTCCACACGAGCAACTTCCGCGTCGTCGGCTTCACCGAGGACGTCTCGCCGAGCGAGCTCGCTTCGCTCGGGAAGGAGCGCGGGATCGTCTCCGCGTTCGACCTCGGATCGGGCCTCGTCGACCTGGAGGACGCGCCGCTCGCGCGGGAACTCGGCGGGGAGCCGCTCGTCGCGGACGCGGTGGGAAGCGGCGTCGACGTCGTCGCGTTCAGCGGCGACAAGCTTCTCGGCGCGCCGCAGGCGGGCCTCGTCGTCGGCAAGCGCGCCGCGATCGACGCGATGCGCAAGAACCCGATCTACCGCGCGCTGCGGCTCGACAAGGTTGCGCTGGCCGGGCTCGAGAAGACCGTCGAGCTGTGGCTCTCCGGCCGAGCGGGCGAGCTCCCGATCCGCGCGATGCTCGCCTTGCCCGCGGAGAAGGTCCGCGCGCACGCGACCCGCATCGCCGCGGCGATCGCGGCGGTCCCGGGCTACCGCGCGACGGTCGAGCCGGAGGGCTCGCAGCCGGGAAGCGGCAGCGCGCCGGGCATCACGATCCCGACGTTCGCCGTGCGCGTCGAGCACGCGCGTGCTTCGGCGAGCGCGCTCGCGGCGGCTCTGCGCCGCTTCGATCCGCCGGTGTTCGTGCGCATCCACGAAGGCGCGCTCCTCGTCGACCCACGCACGCTTCTCGAAGGCGACGAGACCGAGCTCGTGCACGCATTCGCCGCGGCGTCGAGGAATTGACGGAAGAGAGCGCTCGCTCCTTCGTCGATCCGCCGCGGATGAACGACCTCGAGTCGAAGATCGACGCGAAGAGCGCGCGGATCGCGATCGTCGGTCTCGGCAGCGTGGGGTTGCCGCTCTCGCGCGCGTTCGCCGACGCCGGTTACCGCGTGCTCGGCTTCGACCGCGACCGGGCGAAGCTGGCGCGGATCGAGCGCGGCGAGAACACGCTCCACCATCTGCCCGCGGGTCTCGTCGAGCGTCTGCATGCCAGCGGTCGGTTCCACGTGACGGGGGACGCCGAGCGCCTCCGCGAGGCCGATGTCGCGATCGTCTGCGTCCCGACGCCGCTCTCGCCCGCGCGCGAGCCCGATCTCGAGTGCGTCGTCTCCGCCGCGCGCTCGCTCGCCGCCCACGTGCGCCGCGGCACGCTGGTCGTGCTCGAATCGACGACGTTCCCGGGGACGACGCGCGCCGTGATGGGCGGCGTCTTTCGCGAGCACGGCCTCGAGCCGGGCACGGACGTCTTCCTCGCGTACTCGCCCGAGCGCGAGGATCCCGGCCGGCGCGACGCGACGACCGCGACGACCGCGAAGCTCGTCGGCGGCACGTGCGCGCGCTCGAGCGAGCTCGCGCTGCGCCTGTACGCGTCCGCGATCCGCGACGTGCACCGCGTCTCGTCCGCCGAGGTCGCCGAGAGCGCGAAGCTCCTGGAGAACGTCTTCCGCGCGGCGAACATCGCGCTCGTGAACGAGTTCAAGGTCGCGATGGACGCTCTCGGCCTCGACGTGTGGGAGGTGATCGACGCGGCCGCGACGAAGCCGTTCGGCTTCATGCGCTTCTCGCCCGGACCGGGCCTGGGCGGCCACTGCATTCCGATCGATCCGTACTACCTGACGTGGGCGGCGCGCCGCGCGGGAGCGGCGACCCCGTTCATCGAGCTCGCGGGCGAAGTGAATCGCCGGATGCCGGAACGCGTGGTCGAGAGGACGCGTGACGCTCTGTCGTCGCGCGGTGTCGCGCTCGCGGAGGCCAAGATCCTCGTCCTGGGGCTCGCGTACAAAGCCGAAGTGGACACGATCACCGAGTCGCCCGCCGTCGAGCTCGTGCGACTCTTCGCGGGCGCGGGAGCGCGGGTCGAGTACAGCGACCCGCTCGTGCCGGTGCCGCCGCCGACCGCGGATCCGTGCGTCCGGTCGTTGCGGTCCGTCGCGCTCGATGCGGAGACCGTCGCCCGCTTCGACGCGGTCGTCGTCGCGACCGATCACGCGGCGATCGACTACGAGCTCGTCGCGGCGCAGGCGCGCCTCGTCGTCGACACGCGCAACGCGCTCGCGAGCCGGATGAGCGGCGGCGCGCGCTACGTGAAGGCGTGAGGACGCGAGGCTATCCTCTGCGTCCATGAACGATCCGAAGCACAAGCGCCTGACCGACTACGCCGACTGCGCCGGTTGAGCCGCCAAGCTGCCGATCGGGCAGCTCGCGCAGGTTCTGCGCGGCGTCAGCGGTGGGAAGGACGAGCGCGTGCTCGTGGGACCTGAGTCGTTCGACGATGCGGGCATCGTCGCGCTCGGGGGCGTCGAAGGTCTGCCCACGGATACGCAGCTCGCGCTCGTCCAGACGATCGACTACTTCCCGCCGATCGTCGACGATCCCCATTGGTACGGCGCGATCGCGGCCGCGAACGCGCTGTCCGACGTCTACGCGATGGGGGGGAAGCCGTTCACCGCGCTCAACCTCGCCGGCATCCCGCGCGACTTCCCGTCCGAATGGACGAGCGCGATCTTCCGCGGCGGCTTCGACAAGGTCCGCGAGTCCGGCGCCGCGATCGTCGGCGGCCACACCGTGCAATCCAACGAAGCGCTCTTCGGCTTCGCCGTCACCGGGTGGGTCGATCGCCGGAAGATGGTCGCGAACTCGGGGGCGCGCGCGGGCGACGTCCTGTACCTCACGAAGTCGCTCGGCATGGGCGCGCTGACGACCGCCGCCAAGCAGCAAAAGATCTCGTGGGAGGCGCTCGAGCCGGCCGCGAAGCAGATGGCGACGCTCAACGACCGGGCCGCCGCCGCGATGATCGCCGCCGGCGCGCACGCGTGCACCGACGTCACCGGATTCGGCATCGTCGGCCACGCGCGCAACATCGCCGCGGCGAGCGAAGTCACGATCCGGTTCGAGCTCGCCGCGTTGCCGATCTTCCCCGGCGCGCTCGATCTGGCGCGAGCCGGCGTGGTCTCGGGCGCGAGCAAGCGCGGCGAGGCGGCGCTCTCCGACGTGGTGCGCGTGCGTGGAGGCGTCGAGCGCGCGCTCGTGCAGCTCGCGTTCGACGCGGAGACTTCCGGCGGATTGCTGATCGCGATCGCGCCCGGCGACGCGACGAAGCTCGAGCGCGAGCTCGCGGCGCGCCGTGTGCCCGTGCACAAGGTCGGCGAGTGCGTCGAGCACGCGGGACCGTGGATCGAGCTCGTGTGAGCGGTCCGCCGTGGATCCTGGGCGCGCGCGGCGTCCCGATGGAAGCGCCCGAGAACACGCTCGCGGGTCTGCGGCGCGCATTCGAGATCGGGCTCGACGGCGTCGCGTACGATCTGCGCGCGTGCCGGAGCGGCGAGGTGATCGTGTTCGCCGACGAGACGCTCGAGCGCACCACCGACGGCTCCGGGCTCGTCGCGGACGCGCCCTGGGTCGAGCTGTCGGCGCTCGACGCCGGCGGCGCGTTCCACGCGCGCCACCGCGGCGAACCGATCCCGCTGTTCGAGGAAGCGATCGAGATCGGCGCGGAGAGATCGGGAGGCCCGTGGCTGCACTGGATCGAGATCGCCGACCGCTCCCTCGTGAGCGAGATCGCGCCGATGCTTCGCTCCGTCGCGTCGTCGATCGCGCCGCGCATCGCTTCGTACTCGCGCGAGGCGTGCCTCGACGCGCGCGACGCGGATCTTCCGGCGGTCTTGCTCGCGCACCGCGCGAGCGAGCGCCACCGTCGATTCGTCGCCGAGGAGAAGCTCGCCGGGTTCGGCACCGGTCCCGCGGGCTGGCGCGCCGCGGAGCCGCAGTGGCCGTGCGAGCGCTGGACGATCGGAGCCGACGCGTCGCTCGAGCTCTGGGGCGCCGCGCGGGAATCGTTCGGATGGATCACGCGCGAGCCGCGCCGCGCGCTCGCGATCCGCGCGCTGCGCGCGCTCGCGCCGCACGACGCGGGGCCGTATCCCGTGCAGGTCCCCGAGCTCGAGATGGGGTTCGCGCCGCGCGGTTGGTTCGGCAGCTTCGAATCGACGGCCCGCATCCGCAATCCGTTCGCGTTCGCCGTGCGCGTGCGGGCGGAGCTCGTGCTGCGCCGCGGCGCGTTCGAGGTCGAGGGACTGCCGGTCGCGTTCGAGCTCGCGCCGGGAGACGCGCGCGACGTGCCGTTCCGGTTGACCGGCGGATCCTGGCGCGCGGGTCGCGATCCGACCGTGTCCGCGCGCTACTCGTGGCGCGCTTCCAAGGGAGTGCGCGGCGGCAGCCTCGAGCTCGACGCACCGCTCGAGCGGCGGCGCACGAGCGTGCTCGACGCGGTCACTCGGCGTCTTTCGATGCTGCGCGAGTCGCCGAACGATCCGCCGGCGTCGATGACGCTCCGTCGCTACCGCGGCTACTTGCTCGCGTCGATCGAGGATGCGGGCGGGCTCGCCGACCCGCACACGATCGTCCACCTCGACGGGCGCACGTACCACGGCGGCCGGGGGCTTCGCGCGCGGCTGCCGGAGGACTTCGACGCGCGCGCCGAGGGCGTTCCGTTCAGCTGCGGCATGTGGGCCGCGAAGGACGGCGAGCGGATCGTCCGCCGCTGGGCCGGGGGCGTGCCGGACGAGCTCGAGAGCGGTGCGCCGGGTCGGCTCCTCTCCGCGAAGCTCGCCTGATGCATGCCGGAGCGCGGCCTGGATTGTCTAATGTCGCGCCTTCGACGCGCGGGAGTGCATCGGTGCTGGTGTGCCGCCCGGTCTTCAAAGCCGGTTGGGCTTCGTGAACAGCGGGGCCGGTGGGTTCGATTCCCATGCACTCCCGCCATCTCCCGCGGGAGCGTGTCACGCGCGCGCCGAGCGCGCGATCACCAGCGCAGCGCGTAGCTGACGACGCCGCCGCCGACGCGCATGACGTCGAACATGCGGCGCGCGTGCTCGGCAGGGTTGCCGCCGCACAGCGGGCAATCGATCGGCTCGGGGGGCGGTTCGTCGACTCGAGGAGCGTTGAACGCGAGCGACGAGCCCAGGGCGCAGGCCAGGAGGAAGGAGTGGAAAGGGTTCATCGACGGATCCGAGGATACTCCGATCGAGCGCGCCTCGCGAGTGGTCGTATCGACATGCCGGCGCTTGGCGCGTGAATCGGCGCCTCGCAACGGCGTAAACTGCCGGGCCCCGAGGGGGACCGTGCGGTCGACGAACGAAATCCCGGGCCAGTCGCAGCGATCGCGCCGCGCAGGGGCCCTGCTCGCGCTCTCCCTCTGGGCGGCGATCGGCGGGTGCAACCCCAAGTCCGGGGAACCGCCGCCGGCGGCGGCGCCGGCGCCGGGCGTCACGCACATGCGGATCGACGGCGAGCTCGACGTGGGGACGCTGGGCCTGCTCAAGCGGACCATCGACGCGGCGCGCGAGCAATCCCATCGCCATCTCGTCGTCGAGATCGACACGCCCGGCGGCGCGATCGACCTCATGTGGCGGATCGCGCACGTGCTCAGCGACGACTCGGTCGACGACCTCGAGCTCGTCGCGTGGATCCACGACCACGCGGTCTCGGCCGGAGTCCTCGTCGCGCTCGCGTGCGACAAGATCTACATGACGCCGCGCGGGACGATCGGATCGGCGATGCCCGTGACGCCCGGCCCGACGGGCATCCAGTCGATCCCGGAGGACGAGGGCGCGCGCGAGAAGGTCACGTCCGCGATGCGCAGCCAGTTCCGCGCGATGGCCGAGGAGCGGCATCGACCGCCGGTGCTCGCCGAGGCGATGGTCGACACCAACGTCGAAGTGCGCGAGGTGCGCATCGACGGCGTCCGCAAGCTGATCTCGGGCAAGGAATGGGACGATGCGCGCGCGAGCGGGAACCCGCCCGAGCTCGTGCGCACGATCGCGCGCCGCGGCGAGCTCTTGAGCCTCTCGGCGAGCGAAGCGGTCGAGCTGGGATTCGCCGACGGGCTCGCGAGCAGCCTGGCCGAGGTCATCGAGAAGATCGGCGCGCCCAAGGGCGCCGTCACGACGATCGAGCGCTCGCGGTCGGAAGACGTGCTCGCGTGGCTCGACCGGCTGTCGCCGCTGCTCCTCGTCGCGGGCCTCGTGCTCGCGTACACGGAGTTCAAGCTCGCGGGATTCGGGCTGCCGGGAATCCTGTCGATCGTGTGCTTCGCGCTGCTGCTCGTCGGCCGCTACTTGGCCGGGCTCGCCGACATCCCGCACATCGTCGCCGTCGCGCTCGGCGCGGCGCTGATCGCGACGGAGATCTTCGTCCTGCCGGGCACGCTGTGGCTCGGGATCGCCGGAGCGGCGCTCGTCGTGTTCGGGCTGATCTGGTCCAGCCTCGGACCGGGCTTCGCGATCGGGAACCCGCTCGACCAGCACATGATCCTCGACGCGACGTTCAACTTGATGGCTTCGGCGCTCGTGGCGCTCGTCGTGGCGCTCCTCGTGTCGCGCTACCTGCCCAAGACGCCGGTGCTGCGCGGGCTCGTGCTCGTGCCCGACGCCGCCGGCTCGGGCCCCGCCGCGGCGGTGACGGAGCCGCGCGCACCCGCCGTCGGCGACCGAGGGCGCACGCTCACGGACCTGCGGCCCGTCGGCAAGGTCGAGCTCGCGAGGACGCCGTCGATCGAGCACGAGGCGCGCGCCGTGGGCGCGTGGATCGACCGCGACCTGCCCGTCCGGGTCGTGGAGATCAGCGGCGGACGACTCGTCGTCGAGCCCGCGGCCGGAGGTCCCGCGCGATGACGATCGCCGCGATCCTGCTCGGCATCGGGCTCTTGCTCATCGTCGCGGAGCTGCTCTTCCCGAGCTTCGGCGCGCTGGGGCTCATGGCGGGCCTCTTCATCATCGGATCGGTCGCGTACGCGTTCTCGCAGGACAGCGATCTGGGCGTCGGCTTCCTCGCCGCGACGTGCGTCCTCGTGCCCGCGATGATCTTCGTCGGATTTCGCCTGCTCCCGCTGAGCCCGTTCGCGAAGCACCTGGTCGCGAAGGGTTTCACGTTCGTGGACGGCGCGGCCGTCGACCGTCGCGACGCGGCGCTCGTCGGGCGCGAGGGGCGCGTCGATTCGCTGCTGCGGCCCGCCGGCACGGTGACGATCGACGGGCGGCGCGTCGACGTCGTCACGCGCGGCGAGGCGATCGAAGCCGGCGCGCGCGTGCGCGTCATCGAAGTCGAAGGCAATCGCGTCGTCGTCGCCGCGATCGCGTCCCACGAGGGTCCCGCCCCTCCCCACACGCCGTCGTAGAAAACCACTCCATGCACATCCTCCACTCGCTCGCACCCACGCCGATGACGCCCGCGCTCCTCCAGCTCGACGAGGGACTGGGCCTCTTCAAGCTCATCGGCCTGTTCTTGATGGGCGTCTTCTTGCTCATCTTCCTGGTGGTGCTGATGAAGTACGCGAACCTGTACGTTCGCTCCGTCACCACCAACGCGGGCATCGGGCTCTTCCAGATGTTCGCGATGAGCTTGCGCAAGGTTCCGCCGGCGATGATCGTCGACGCGCGGGTGATGCTCGTGCAGTCGCGGATCGAGAACGTGACGACGCGCGATCTCGAGGCGCACTACCTCGCGGGCGGCCGCGTGCAGAAGGTCGTGCAAGCGATGATCTCGGCCAACCGCGCCGGCATCGATCTCGATTTCCGGACCGCCGCCGGCATCGACCTCGCGGGGCGAGACGTGCTCGAGGCGGTGAAGACGAGCGTGACGCCGAAGGTCATCGACTGCCCCAATCCCGCTTCGGGCAAGACAGAAGTCGCCGCGGTCGCGAAGGACGGCATCCAGGTGCTCGCGAAGGCGCGCGTCACCGTGCGCACGGGGTAGCGCAGGTGGAAGGAGCGGAAGTTCTC
>CAZQHA010000203.1:0-8145 GCA_964592795.1 uncultured Planctomycetaceae bacterium
GGCCGAGCAGGCACAGTCGCTCCTGCTCGAGTCGCTCGCGCAGCGCCTCGAGGTCGTCGACGACGGTCTGGAGCGTGAGCGTCGCGGGATCGAACGACTGCGGACGCGATCGCCCGGTGCCGCGCTGCTCGAAGGCGATCGACCGGTAGCCGGACGGCAGGAACTCCGTCACGGGCAGCATGTAATCGATGTCGAGTCCGGGGCCGCCGCTCAGGAGGACGATGGGTGTCCCGGTTCCGACGCTCGAGTAGTGGAGCCGGACTCCGCCGCTCTCGAACGATTCGTCCTGAGCGCGCGCGAGGGACGGTGAGAGAAGCGCCGCGGCGACGAGACAGGACGCCAGGAGTCGAGGCATCGCGGGAGTATATCTGGAGACGGGTCTTGCTCGGGAAGTACAGTGCGGGGGATGCTCGACGAGGTCGAGACCTGCGCGTGACGAACCCCGAATCGCAGCTCGCGAGCTACTTCGCGAAGTACGAGCCGGCGATCGCCAAGCTGGGAAGGGCGTTGCGCGCGAAGCTGCGCGCCCGGCTGCCCGGCTTGTCCGAGATCGTGTACGTGTACGAGAACCAGGACGCGCTCGTGATCTCGTATTCACCGACCGAGCACGGCTACGAGGGGCTGTGCTCGCTCGCGCTGTACCCGAGCGGGGTGAAGCTCTTCTTCACGCACGGCCCGCAGTTGTCGAAGTCGGATCCGAAGAAGCTCCTGAAAGGCAGCGGCAAGACGGTGCGCCACGTCGTGCTCGACACGATCGCGGACTTCGACCGCGCGGAAATCGAAGCGTTGATGGCGGCCGCGTCGAAGCTCGCGAAGCTGCGCCTCGATCCGAGCGCGAAGGGCAAAGTGATCCTCAAAGTGGAGGCGCAGAAGAAGCGCGCCCGCCGCGCGAGGAAAGCGGCGCGACCGACCACGACACGTCGGACGGCGAAGTCCCGGCGCTGACCCGCTCATCGCTCGCCCGCCGTGGATCGAAGAGTCGCGTGAGGCGGCTCTCACGCCGGAGAAGACGAGCGAAGCCGAGCCCCTTGGCCGCGATCCGCGTTTCCCGCAGTTGTATTCGGCGGCCGCGTCGGCAATAGGCCACCATCCGTTTCAAGATGGCCCTTCGTCGCGCAGGTTCGGCGAGAGACGTCGAGCGGGGCGACCTCGGAATCGGGCCGATCGCCGTCGCGCTGGCGCTCGTCCTGGCTCAGGGTCCGCCCGTGTCGGCGCGGACTTTCGAGGAGCCTCCGCCTCCGGAGCCCAAGCCGATCGAGTACATGGCCGACCTGGATGCGGCGCTCGCCGCCGCCAAGCAATCCGGTCAGCCGATCGTCGTCGTCTTCGGCGCGGTGTGGTGTCAGCCCTGCCGCGTGTTCACCGAACGCACGTTGAGCGCGCCGCAGGTGCGCAGCGTCGCGCCGAGCTTCCACTGGGTGTACGTGGACATCGACAGCGACGTCACGCTTACGCGGAACCACGGAGTGGAAGCGACGCCGACGACGGTGATCCTGCGATCGGACGGGACGACGCTCACGAAAGTGGAGGGCGCGTTCGATGCGGCGACCTTCCGCGCGTTCTTGGAGTCGGTCGACGATCCGAGCGCGGTCGACGACGTCCAGGCCCTCGAGCTCGAGGACGGCCATCCGACGCGGCTCACCTGGAATCCGCGCGGCTACCGCGCGCGAGCGATGTGCTACTCGCAGATCGGCTACGGTCCGCTGAGCTTGCCGTCGCAGGCGCCCACGCAGGTGCTGCGACTGGGACTGCGACCGCGCACGCCCTCGACGCTCGCCGGCGGACAGTTCGAGTTCCTGTGGACGGAGTCGTTCGCCAACATCTTCAACTTCAGGGAGGACGACTACCGCCTCGACTACGGGGCGCTGAGCTCGAACTTGGCTATCGCGTACGGCGTCTCGGACACGGTCGAGGTCGAGCTGGCCGTCGGCAACCTCATGCGGACGTACAGCTATCTCGACGGAGTCACCGACGCGTTCCACGACCTGTTCGGGATCGGCGACGCGGGCCGCGACGACTTCCCTTCCAACGAGAACATCATCGACCTCGAGGAGGAGAACGGTGTCGCGATCGAGGACGAGTCGGCGGGCTCGGAAGCGACTCACGTCACGTTGACGCTGCAGCACAACGTCACGTGCGGGACCGACGTCTTGCCGGCGCTCGCCTACGCGTTCAGCACGCGCTGGGACGCGGGCGGCGACGCGGAGCTCGAGGGCAGCTCGGACTTCAGCGCCGGAGTCTCCGTGTCCGCCGCGAAGCGACTGGGCGAGGAGTTCTACACGTACCTGGGGCTGGGCTACTTCTGGTACGGACCCGACGAGGCGCGCGGGCTGCCGCTGAAGGACGAGCAATGGGGCGGGCTCGCGGCTCTCGAGTGGGCGTACAAGTCCAAGCGCTCGTTGATCCTGGAATACCTCGTCAACGAAGGCGCCGCGCTCGACCGCAGTCCGTTCGACGAGGTCACGCACGAAGTGCACTTCGGGTGGAAGCGCGAGATGAACCCGGGAACCGTGCTCGAGCTCGGACTGATCGAGAACCTCATCAACGCCGACAACAGCCCCGACATCGGGCTGCACATCGGCATCCGACATCGCTTCTAGGCGACCGGCGCGCCGCGGATCGGCGTGTCACAGGTCGATCCACAATCCGAAGGCGAGGTGTCGCTCGTCGTGCTGGAAGAACTCGCCGATCGGCGAGCGGCCGTCGTAGTACTCGAGTCCCACGCGCCAGTGCCCGCCGCCCGCCGCGGGATGCACCAGACCCGCCTGCACGGTCACGTTCCCGTCCCAGTCGTTCTCTTCGTACGCGGACACGTTGAGCGCCGCGAACGGCGCGACGCGCCGGTTCCACCACGTCGGCTCCGGATCGACCTCGAGTCCAAGCTGCACGCGACCCGGCTCCATCAGGTCTTCGTTGCGCAGGTAGTAGCCGAAGCCGTACTCCGCGTACGTCGCGACGCTTCGCCACGGCGAATAGCGCACCCCGGCCAAGATCTCCTGTCGCGTGTAGTCGATCCGCGTCGCGCCCGTGTTCTCGATGTACTCGTCGCCGATGTGGCTCGAGTCGTGCGCGAGGCCCACGCGCAACGCGAGGTCGGGGCGAGCGGCCCACGCGAGGTGAAATCCGTAGAGCCCGTCCCAGCCGATGTTGTCGGACGAGCTCTCACGGTCGAACTGCGCGAGGAAGCCCACGTCGGCGTCGAGCTGGAGCCCGCCGCCGCGCTCTCCCGGCGGAACGATGTCGAGGATCCCGAATCGCGCACCCATGCGGATGCCGTAGCGCGAGTCGCCCGCCGCGGGGACGTCGGAATCCAGCACGTCGACGAGCATCAGCGCGAACACCGGTCGGTGCGGATCCGCCACGTAGCCCGGGTAGAGCACATCGGCGGGCGCGAACTCGAAGCGCCAGTCCGCCGGCGGCGCGCTCTCGTCGCATTGCGTGTCGTGCGCCGGGGATCCGAGCGTGAAGAGGAGCAGCAGGAACGGCGACGACATCCGGATCGGAAAGATACCAGGCGCGCGTCGTTCGCAGTCGCCTCGACGTCTCGGGCATCGTCACTCGCGCGAGGCTCGCGCTACCGACTTTTCCGCTCGTTCCGCCGGCGGAAGTCGGTCATCCGCGACGCGGCGACGTGAAACCCCGCGACCGCGCCATCGCCGATTGGGTCGTATTTCGCGGTGGGATGCTCGAACGCCGAGTGGACACCCGAGCGCCTGGCGCTAGCTCCCGCCGTCCATCGTCGCGATGAACGCGTTCGCCTCGTCGATCGAGGCCTGCATGCGCGCGATGAGCTCCGACACGCTCTGCTCGATCTTGAAGGACGTGTCCTCGAGCGAGGCGACCGCCTGCGCGTTCAGGTTGTGCTTCAGGAAGAGCACGTTGTTCTTGAACGCCTCGAGCACGGGATCCATCCGCTGGCTCGCCGCGTCCATGGCGGCCATGAGCTGGTCGTAGCGTCGCACGGTGTCGGCCTTCAGCGCGCGGCTCTTCTTCTGCAAGTTGGGGTCGGTGATCTCCTTGATCTCCGAATCCCACTCCTTGAAGAGCGCCGCCGAAACGTCGCGCACCGACGCGATCTTGCTGCGCACCGCGTCGGCGGACTCGACGGAGTCGTCGTACTCGGAGCTCAATCGCTTGTAGAGCGACTCCAGCTTGCCGCCGTCGAACGACGTCAGCGCTTGGAGGGCTTGGTACGTCGACTGGAATTGCTCCTTCGCCTCCTGCTGGCTCTCGCGCGCTTCCTCGACGCGGTCGACGAGGATCTCCCGCTTGTGGACGCCGAACGTCTCCATGGCGGAGTAGTAGGCGGACTGGCAGCTCGCGACGAGAAGGAGCGCGGCGAAAGACGAGAGCGTTCGAGAGGTCATCGAGGGGCCCATATTACGACCTCGAGCTGGAAGGAGGGCGGAGGCGATGTGAGCCGTCCCAGGTTGCGGCGATCTCGACCGCGCTTCCACGCGGTTCCATGGGAGACTGGGCGCCCTCGTCGTGGGACGATGAACGCCAAGTTCCAGTCGAGAAGGGAACGGAATCCATGAAGCGAAACATGATCGCAGCAGTGCATGCCGGCATCCTCTGCGTCACCGCCGCGTGTTCGACTCCCCCGGCGGTCGATCCGCGCTCTCCGGGGGCGGACGCGACGCCGTTCGATTTCGAAGAGCGACGCGTGACCGTGCTCGGTGGTTCGATGTCGGTCCTGCGCGACGACTTCAATGCGCACGCCGACCGATGGCGTCTCGTGCTCGTGGTGTCGCCGACATGCAACGAGTGCGTGCTCGGCGCGCGCGCGGTCGAGCGCGAAATCATGGCGCGGTATCCAGCCGACCGCATCCACGCGAGCGTCGTCTGGATCCCGATGCTGGCCGGCGACAACGAGATCGCGGCTCATCATGCGAGTCGGATCATCGCGCGAGAGAACGCGACCCACTTCTTCGACACCGTCCACGCCGTCGGGTCCGCGTACGACCGAGGACCCTTCGCGGAGATGGACTCGCGCGTGGCCGCGACGCTTCCGGCGAGCGGGCCGCTACAGGCGGCGTGGCGGAAGCGCGGGGAAGATCGGCCGCAGTGGGACCTGTACATGCTCTACGCGCCGGGTGTGCGATGGAGCGATCGGGAGAGCGCGCCGCCGACACCGGAGTCGTGGATTCGCCACCTCGGACGCCACGGAGGCGAGGGCGCTCTCTCATCGTATTGGCGAGACACGCTCGATTCGCCGCCGCTGCAGGGAGATCTCTACGTCGCGATGAGGACGATGGCGGAAGACAAGATGGGGCCGGCGAGGGATGCGACGCGCCCTCCGACGTCGAACTGAGCTCGTCGTCCCAGCCGGCGGGCCGGCATCGGCGACGCGAGGCTCCGTCATACGTACTCGCGTAGGAACAAGTTGTAGTTCTCGGCGTTCGTGGCGGCCTTGGCGGGAGCCGACTGCGCGAAGCCGGCACACGTGGCCTCGTCGTAATCGTGGTCGCTCGTGCTTCCCACCTTGTGAGAGATCTCGTGATACATCGTCTGCGCGAGGTACGAGAGTTTCTCGCCGACGTGCGTCTTCCACACGACGAGGACTCGCATTCCGCTCCCGAAGTGTGCGACCCCCTGACCCGTCCGCACGAGCCACACGTAGGCGCACAAGCCCTTCGTCTTCACGTGCATGCCCGGCCGGTCGAGCTTCGCGAACGTGATCGAGCGCGTGTTGATCGCCAGGTCGACCTGCTTGACGATCGTCGCGACCTTCATCAGCTGCGCCGTGTTGCTCGCTTCGAACCACTTGCGGTAGGCGGTCAAGTCGCCGCCCAGCAGCGCCGTGGACGCCTTGCGCGAGGCGAACTTCATGATCTGGAACGCGCGATCCATGGCCACCTGCTCCGGCGCACTGAATCCGTCATAACGAGCGGGCATGAGCATCTCCTCCCGTGGTTGTCGACTGCAGCCGCGAGCATATCGCCGCGTGCGGCGAAGGCCACGATGGAGGACGCGCGGCTTCTCCGCCGGCGGATGCATCAATCCCGGCGCAGGAAGACGGCGACGACGTTCGTGTTGTCGGCCTTGCCCAGGTTCTCGGCGGTCGTCGAGAACGTCGCGAAGTAGCCGCCCGCGAACTGTCCGTTCGGACGCGTGAACGCACCGAATCGGGCAAGGTTCGAGTTTCCTCGACCGCCGCGGCCGAAGACGTCGCGGCTCAGGCGCCGATTCGAGAAGTCGCGGATCCCCGACGACAAGAGCTCGTCGAGGTCGGCGAGGATCACGTCTTCGTAACTCGTGTACTCCCCCGGCAGGACGCGCTCGGTGTTCTCCTCGTCGTCCTCTTCCAGGTTCCGAGCGAACGTCTGGTAGACCACCTTCCTGCCGTCGGGAGAGAGCTGCGGCCTTCGAGAGGAATCGTTGCCGACGACGGTCGTCCCCCCACCGCGCAGCTTCTTGCTGAGCAGCGTCGTCGTGCTCGTCGCCGCGTCGTGCACGTAGACGCTGTTCGACGGCAACGCGCCGGGCGCGACCACGAGGTTCGTCTTGTCCGAATCGAACGCCACGACGACGTCCTCGCGGACCGCGATCGACGCGTTGCGTGAGTTGCCTCCCGTCGCCTGTCCGCCGCCCGAGATGACGCTCGCGCGGACGAGCCCGCCCGAGACCGCGCCGGTCGTGGGGTTCAGGCGCGCGTAGAAGATGTCGCGCGCGTTGTTCGTGTCGCCGGCGACGAGGTCTTCCGCGTCGGACTCGAAGACGACCGCGGTTCCGTCGGCGCTCATGGCCGAGTTGAACGAGCCGTCGTTCCCGCCGTTGATCCCGCCGCCGGCATCGCTCACGAGCACCGTCGTCTGACCCGGAAGATGGCGCGCGAAGACGTCCAGCTGTACGCCGTTGTTGTCGAAGAACGGCCGAAGATCGGTCGCGCGCGAGTTGAACGCGACCCACGTCGCCGTGCCGTCGATGCTGGGGTCGGACGAGTCCCCGTTCCCGCCACTGAGCCCGATCGTGGTGCGGCTGACGAGCTCCGTCGGCGTGCTCGAGCGCCGCAGATCGACCGAGCCGGGGACGTGATCGCCGCTCCCATCGGCGCTGGCGTCGATCCACACGTCGATTCGCGCGAGGTAGACGTCGTCGTTGAGCACCGTCGCACCTCCGACCAAGTCCGTCGCGTTCGAGACGAAGGCGACGTGGATCGTGCCCGCAGGTCGCTCGCCCGGCGCATCGGGGTCGAACGCCGGATTCGGAACGTAGGCGATGGTGGGGGAGAAGGAAGCGCCGTCGCCTGCGGTTGGGATGCCGCCGCCGGCGTTTCGGCTGACGAGCACGATGTCCTTCGTCGCCGACGTCGTGTCCGCCTGGAATCCGCCGTCTTCCCACGCATCGACGAGCGCGAAGAATCGCTGGCGCGTGATCGGAACAGGACCCAAGTCGAGTCCCAGCGTGATTCCGGTACTCCCGGGCTCGACGCCCGGGGCGTCCGGATTGCCTGGGTCACCCACGGGAGGCACCTTGGCGTTCGGATCCATCGCCCATGCGATGTTGGGGCTCGTCTTCAGATGGAGGGGGCCTCCGCCGTGGTTGTTGCCGGTCGGGTCGCTCTGCGCGATGAGGTTGAGCTCTTGAACGGTGCGCCCTCGAAAATCGAACTTGATCACGTAGTCGTCGGGGTCATCGTTCGGAGCGATTCCGTTCAAGAACGGCTGCGGCTGCGGTGCGAACCAATCGATTCCCGTTCCAGTGTGCGTCGGTGAGAAGTGACACGCATGACAGTCGGTGACGCCGTCCTGATTGCCGTCCGTCTGCAACGGCCGAGGACCGCCTGGATGGGAGAACTCGTCGAAGAAGACTTGGTCGAGAGCCGGCGTCGTGACGTGTCCGACCGCGTGACAGTGCCAGCACCGATCGTGTCGGAACACGTTCAATAGCCCCTGACGGAACGTCGACGGCATCGGCCCTTCGCTCGTCGGCAAATCGGTGTTCTCGATGGCGGCGAGGAACACGTCCGTCGAGCCGTTCCCGTCGAGCGGCGGAAGCGCGTCGCGGACGAGCGGCGTCGAATTCCCGTCCGCGTCATTCGCCGCCGTCGCGGTGACGAACGCCAGGAACAGGATCTGACGAGCGGCTCGGCCCTGACCGCCGGGAATGAAGGCTCCTGCGACCGCGGACTCGCTCGTCAGC
>CAZQHA010000204.1:0-8101 GCA_964592795.1 uncultured Planctomycetaceae bacterium
TGGCGAACGGCAGCATCGGTCTCGTCACGACCCACGACCTCGCCCTCGCGCGCACGATGCAAGCGGTCGCCGTGATGAGCGATGGAGATGCTTCACGCGGACTCGAGCTTTCGGAAGAGGCCTCCGCGATCATTCGCGCCGCGCTTCCTCTGGCGCCGGTCGGTTCGCGCGTGTCCGCGCCCAGCTTCGAGGTTCAACTCGCCGAAACACTGGTCGAGAAGGTCGTCGATCCGGAGTCCCACGGGGACACCGCCTTGTCGCGCCGGGCGCGCGAACTCTCGGCGAGCCTCCTATTGGCCGCCGACGAGCATCTGAAGGCATTCGAGCCGACGGCGAAGGAAGCGTCGAATCATCGAATGATCCTCCAGCGCGCGGGCAAGATACGCGCGCAGCTGGACGCGCTCGCGGAGTCGAGTCGGCAGTAGGAGGCTCGCGGTCGCTTCCGTCTGGTCGCAGTTCGACTATTCGAGGTCCAGCTCGCGCAAGAGGAACAATCGCGCCACGCCCCACCCGCGCACGATCGTACGCTCGGAGACGCCGCGCACGCGCGCCGTCTCCGCGACGGAGAGACCGCCGAAGAAGCGCAGCTCGACGATCTCCGCGAGCTCGCGATCGACGACCGCGAGCTTCTCCAGCGCTGTGTCGAGACCGCACAGATCGAGCTCCGGACCCCGTCCGTCGAGCAGGGGTTCCGCCGATTCGATGCGGATGCGATCGCGCCCGCCGCCGCGTTTCTCGGCTTGCCTGCGCCGCGCATGGTCGACGATGACGCTGCGCATCGCCTTGGCGGCGACCGCGAAGAGGTGCGCCTTGCTCGTCCACTGCAGATCGGCGGAAGGCCCGAGCAGTCGCACGCAAGCCTCGTTCACGAGCGCGGTCGGTTGAAGCGTCGGCGCGTGCTCGTGCCGCATCTCGCGCTCGGCGATGTCGTGCAGCTCACCGTAGGCGATGCCGATCAGCTCGGCCGAAGCAGCCGCGTCGCCCTGCTCGATCCGCGCGAGCAGGGCCTGTGTCCTATGGGTCCGAGCAGACGGGTCGGGCAACGGCGAGATTCTCCACGCTCCGCGCGGATCGATCAATCCACGCCGCCGGCAGTCCGCTCCATCACGGGGATCCGTCGTCGATCTCGACCAGGTTCCCGCGCACGTCGAAGAGGAACGTCAGCGTGCGCGTCTCGTTCGCGCGGTACGTCACGACGTAGCCCGTCTGGAATCCGTCGACGAACTCGAGCTCCCACCGCGCGTCGCCGAACAGGCGCGGGTTCACCGCGATCACGCTCGATGCGAACCTCCGCAGCTCCTCGGAAGTGAACTCGGCTCGGCCGATCGCCCGCTCGAACGATATGCCGACGATGCCCGAATAGATGCGTGTCGCGCGCCCGTCGGGCTCGACGACGATCGCGAGCTCGTACGTCGAGAGTCGCCGCACGTCCTCGTAGTCGACCGTCTGGAATCGATCGCAGAACTCGTTGCACGGGCACACTTGGAAGCACGGGTCGCACGTGCACGAGCTGTACACCACCGTGCACGATCCGCCCGAGAACAGCGGGACGACCGCGAGGGCTGCCACGAGCAGCGCGACCTGGAGACCGGCCTTGCGACGCACGATGGCAGGCTACCACGGCGCCGAAAGGCGACAAGTCGCCCAGCGAGCGCGCTACCACGCGTACGCTTCCGGCGCGGCCTTGCCCGGTCCGGGGAAGATCTGGTCGAGGCGCTGCGCGAGCTCCGGCGTGATCTCGATCTCGAGCGCGCGCAAGGCGCCGTCGAGCTGCGCGAGCGTGCGCGGGCCGAGGATCGGCGCCGTCACGACGGGGTTCGCGAGCAGCCACGCCAGCGCGACGTTCGCCGGCTCCTCCCCGAGGTCGCGGCAGAACTTCTCCCAAGACTCGAGCTTCGCGCGATGCTGCTGCACGCGCTTCTGGAGCGGATCGAGGGAGCGCCGTCCCTCGTTCGCCTTCGCGAGCGCGCCGCCGAGCAGGCCTCCCGCGAGCGGGCTCCACGGGATCACGCCCAGGCCGTACGCGGCGCACGCCGGCAGCACCTCGAGCTCGACCGTGCGCTCGTTCAGGTTGTAGAGGCTCTGCTCGGACACGAGGCCGAGGAAGTGACGTTGCTTCGCCGTCTCCGACGCCTGCGCGATGTGCCAGCCGGCGAAGTTCGACGAGCCCGTGTACACGACCTTGCCCTGCGCGACGAGCAGCTCGAGCGCCTGCCACACCTCGTCCCACGGCGCGTCGCGCCAGATGTGGTGCATCTGGTACAGGTCGACGAAGTCGGTCTGGAGCCGCGTGAGGCTCGCGTCGCACGCGCGGCGGATGTGCAGCGCCGAGAGCTTCGACTGGTTCGGCCACTCGGCCATCTCGCCGTACACCTTGGTCGCGAGCACGACCTTCTCCCGCCGTCCGCCGCCCTGCGCGAGCCAGCGTCCGAGAATCCGTTCGGTGACGCCTTCTCCCCGCTTCCCGCCGTACACGTTCGCGGTGTCGAAGAAGTTGATCCCGTGCTCGAGAGCGCGGTCCAGGATCGCGAACGCGTCGCGCTCGCTCGTGTGCGTGCCGAAGTTCATCGTGCCGAGGCACAGGCGGCTGACTTTGAGGGCGCTGCGGCCGAGCTTCGTGTACTTCATGCGGGCGAGATCGTACGGCGCACGACTCGCGGCCGTAACACCGCGCGATATCCGGGAGACTACGCATTGCACGCGCGGATTGTCGCGGAGCGCGTCACGCTACAATGCCGTCGGAGTGATCTCGATCCGCGTGCCGTCGCTCGCGCTTCGCACGAGTCCAGGAGAAGGAGGAGTTCGAATGTCATCTGACGTCTCGTCGCGAGGGTCGCTCGCGACGATCGCGATCTCATTGCTCGCGCTCGGAACTTTCGCCGGCTGCGCCGGACCGCACTTCGATTGTGATCACAACCGGCACTGGAAGCGCACGGCACTCGACACGACGATCGGCGGCGAGGCCACTTTCTTCGAGTTCGATACACCGTCGTCCTGGGATGACAAGCGGCGTGTCCGGCTCAGCTTGCGCGGAACCTTCACCCCGCGTCCGGCGACGACCGGCCAAGTCACGGTGAAGAAGATCGTGATCATGGGCGACGACGATTCCGGCAGCCCCGGCGAGAACTGCGACGTGCTCGCGTCGATCGCGTGGCCGAAATCCAAGTGGGAGAGCGGCTGGATCGATTCGGATTGGAACGGGAGCGCGTCGTATTGGGTGACGGTGCGACACTACTACGAGGTCGACGACGCCGGCTCGATCGAGCACTACTTCCAAGACCAACGCGGCGAGTTCGCCGCGATCACACCGTCCACGTCGAGGCATTGGGCGAGCCCGCCGATCGTTCCCGGGGAAGCGATCACGTCGGCGGCCGCGAGCGGAAGCTTCTTCAGCGGCCTCAACAGCGCGCTCTACGACGTGCGAATCGAGTACTCGCAGGCGACGAACTATTACGCCCAACAGATCGCGATCTACGCCGCGGCTCTGCCGCTCCCGCCGTTGCCGCCGGGCGTGACTTGGCCGCGGCCCAGGGATCTCGTCTACAGCGAAACCGCGCCGGCGGACACGAGCCCGTCGGTCCTGTGGGAGCGCAACGGAATCGTCGGGTCCTACAACGGGAGCAACGACTACACGATCTGGCTGCGCGTGTACTACTCGGACGACGGAGATCCGATGACCCCCGAATACAGCACCACCAACGGGAACTTCAACAGCATCCAGACGACGGGGACGTCGACCTCGATCATCCCGCACTGATCGCGGCAGGGCCTGTCATCGCGACGGACCGCCCACGAAGAGGTACGGCGCCCACACGTGGGGGTGCGCGCTCGGCGGATCGATCCATGCGCCGGTCGCGGCGGGCTTCCCGCGCGACGCTGGTTCGCGCAGCGCGAGCTTCGCCGAACGGAGTGCCGCCGAGGGCGCCGCGCCGTTCTCGAGAGTCCGCGCATAGAACTCCTTCATCAAGGTCGCGCTGTCACGGTCGTCGACCCGCCAAGAGGTCGCGATGACGGCGCGCGCGCCGGAGACTTGGAACGCGTGCGCGATCGAGAGCACGCCTTCGCCGCGGACGATCGGACCGGACGCGGTCTCACACGCGGAGAGCACGACGAGGTCGGCATCGATCGGCGCGCGCAGGATGTCACCCACCGCCCAGAGTCCGCCGCCGTGCGGATCGTGGGTCAGCACCAAGCCGCTACGGCGCGGATCCTGGGGATCGACGTAACCGTGCACGGCGAAATGCAAGTGCGTGTACTCTCCGAGCCGCGCGCGGAACGAATCGAGCGAAGCACGCGAGCCCAAGTACAGGTCCATGTTCCGCGTGGAGAGAGACAGACTCCGCTCGCGACGGCGCGTCAGCAGCTCGAGGCGCTGCGCATCGTTCGCCTCGGCGCTGCGCTCCAGCAGGAGTTCCGCGATCGTGAACACTTCGTCGCGGGTGTCCTTGATCCGCCCGAAATCGACCAATCCTTCTCCCACGCGCAGCGCGGCGACCTCCTTTCCGTCGCTGCGGGCCTCCTGGAAGTAGATGGGATCGCCCACCATCAAGACGCGTTCGGATCGCTCCTTGGCGGGACGCGCCTCGACCGCCGCGACGAACGCGAGCGACGGCGCCTGCACCACTTCGTAGTCGTCGATCACGCAACGCAGCGTCGAGTAGCCACGGCGATCCCACGCCGCCACGTCCACGGGATCGACGAGCGCGTCGAATGGCATCGTCGAGAGCCCAGGTGTCGGGCTCACCACCAAGCGCGCAGTCCCAGGCGGAACCTTCTCGAGCACCGGAGCCAAGAGCTTCTGGAAGCCATCCGACGCGGCCGACGCATACGCATCGCTGCGGACCGTGCCGCGCGTCATCGCGTCCACCAGGGCGTGCGCCGCGCTCTCGATCGGCGCGCGCTCTCCGAGGTCGCAGAACTCGATGCCGGAAGGGGTCACGACGTAGGCGTACAGGCGATCGAGGCCGTCCACGTAGTCGATCCAGGCTTCGCCCGCGAGCGCGCTCGGGAAACCGGAGCTCGCCGGCGCGAGCTCGCCTCGCGTGACGACACCTTCGAGGATCGCGACGCCCTTGTAACGACTGCTCCGAGACACGGCGTCGCGCAGGATGCGAGCGCGGATCTCCCGATCGCCGCCGGCCGCGTCGAGCTCGCAGCGCACCAGCTCGTGCGCGATTCCGCCCCAGCTCCAGCTGCGCGAACGAATCGTGGCGCGCTCGAGCCCGTCGAGCCAGCGGTCTTCGCGGTGCGCCAGGAGCTTCTCGCTCGAATCGATCGCCCGCCGGACCGCGTCGAGATCGCGAAGGGCGAGCGCGATCCGCGCCAGCGTCTCGTGCGCGTCGGCGGCCGCTTCCCATTCTTCGAGTCGCTCGAGCTCGTGCGCGGCCGACATCGCGAGCTCGCGCGCCGCTTGCACGTCTCCGCGACGAGCCAGCACGTGCGCCTGCGCGCCTCGCGACGTCGCCCGATAGCGCTCGTCGTGCAGTGCTTCGGCGAGCTGTCCGGCGCGCACGGCGTGCTCGAGCGCCGTGTCGAAGTCGCGTTCCGAGTCTGCGAGCTGCGCGAGATCCAGGGACACGCGCAGCGCCTGCTTCCGATCACCGAGAACCTCGCTCAGCTCGAACGATTCCTCGAGAAGCGCCCGTCCCGCGGCCGCTTCGTCCGCCTGCGCGCGGAGGAGCCCGAGGTTCCCCAGGATTCGCGCCTCGTCGTTGCGCCGGCCTTCGGACCGCGCGCGCTCGAGCGCGCTCTCGAGCATCGCGCGAGCGCGGGGCAGCTCTCCCATGCCGATCGCGATGCGCGCGCGGAGCAGCGCGGCCGGCGGCTCGTGCTGCACCAATCGATGCTCCGCGACGAGCTCCTCGACGCGCTCGAGCGAGCACAATGCCGACTCGTATCGGGCGAGGTCGACTTGCACTTCCGCCAGCGCTCCGAGAGCGGCCACGCGGAGATCCGGCGCGGCGTCCAGCGCCGCCGACCGCGTCAGCGCTTCGGCCGCATCCTTGGCGCGGCCCAAGCTGCTCAGCACGCGTCCTCGGACCCACAGTGCGCGCGCCAGCGTGGCGGGGTCGTCGAGCTCCGACGCTTCTTCGACCGCGGTCACGGAGTCGGGCTCCGCGCGCTTCGCGTCCCCCGCCGCGTCGAGGCACGCGACGAGTTGGCTGCGCAGCCGACATCGATCGCGTGCATCGTCGAGCTCGTTCGCGAAGTCCAACGCGCGCTGGTACTGGGTCGACGCCGCGCTCCAATCCTCCCGCGCCGCCGCCATGTCGCCGAGCTCGCTGGCGCCTGTCTTGGCCAGACGCGCACCGGTCCGACGAGCGCCGGCGTCCTCCGTGGCGGCGAGCCAGCCGTCCAGCTCGACGCCGGCGTCGCGAAGCAGCTGCTCCGCGCTGCCCGTGTCTCCCGATCGGCGCGCGGTCATCGCGCGCTGCACGCGCGCGCGAATCAGCTCCAAGGGCAGTCCGCTCGAAGTCGCTCGACGTGCGAACGAATCCACCAGCTCCCATTCGCGCTCGACGTCTCCGACCGCGTGCGCGTACTGCCAGCTCGACGAGAGGAGTCGCAACCCGCGCTCGACTTCACGGCGATCGAACGCACGCCCTGCCGCGCGCTCGCAATGCTCCGAGCTGGCGCGCAGCCACTCGTCACGCGAGAGTTTCGGCTCCATCGGTCCCGCGCGGATGGTGAGCACGTACTCGCCGGAGCACGCGTCCTCGGCGCGCACGCGCACGAGCATCTCCGCGGGCGCTTCGGGTACCTCGAGCCGCGCGTCGGAGTACGCTCCCCCGGCACCGGATCGCCAAGTGCGCGAGCCGTCCCGTTCTTCCACCGAGAGCTCGGCGTCGAAGTCGTACGACTCGAGCCTGAGAGTGATCGTCGCACCGGGCGTCGCAGCGACGAGATGGGTCGCTTCGCGAGTCTCGCTCGTCAGCCGGCCGACGACTCGATCGCCAGGGCGCGCAGTGCCGGTGAATCCGTCCTGCGGACCGGTCCAGATCACCGACAGCGCGAACGCCAGCGACGGGTTCATCGCCGGATCTCTAGGGTGACTCCACCGATGCGCTTGCCGAGCCACATTTGGCCCACGTGGACCCGGGCGCTCGCCGCACGCAGCTTGGCGCTGCGAGGAGCGACTTGCACGCACGCCCGAACGTCCTTTCCGTGCAGGTAGAGCTGAGGGATCCACAGTCGATCGGTGAGGGCGTCGAACGTGAACGTCGCGAATCCGTCCCTCAGCTTGAGTCGCCGCGCTCCCTCGACGTCGGTCAACTCGCGAATCGCCTTCTTCGGGATGCTCTGCTGGACCGAACTCAGCGGATCGTCGACCGACGGATCGCCGCGCGGTCTTCTTCCACCCGTCTCGAGCAAGACGGCGCCATCGCGCCAACGCATCGCGCGCACCGGCAGCCACAGTTCGACCTTCGCGTCGAGACCTTCCGCGAAGGCGTAGAGACCGTTCCAGTCGCCGTCGCCCCGAATCGTGAACGGGATCGCGAGGTTGAATCTCCGCCACCGGCGCGGGAGGAGATCCGGCTCGAACCGCGGAATGGGAAAGCGGTTCGGCGCCAGGAGCGACTGCACGTGCACGTTGCGCTGCCCGAGGTTGTTCGAGTCGGTGACGATCCAGGCTCCGGCGTTGTTCGGTTGGGAACGATCCCCAGGGTTGTCGACGACGGCCAGAAGGCAGAAGTGGCCGTCGCCGCTTGCCGACGTTGCCGGCGCGGGCGGCGCCCAACCGAACTCCACGACCTTCGTGTCGCCGGGCGCGAGGTTCGGGACGGTGACGGAGTTCGCGGAGCTCCTGAAATCGGAGCCGGTGAAGATCCCGGCGCGCATCCAGTCGGCGCGATTCGCCAGATTCGTCGATGGGTCCGCCCAGAACAGGAGCACCTCCGTGTTCGTCGCGGCACGCTGTCCGCGATTGCGCACGGTCACGCGAACGACGTTGTTGTATCTCTCGGTCGAGCTGTAGGTCGGGTTCGCGACCACGACGTTGCTCCTGTCGAGGAGCTCGATGTCGGGGCTGTGCCAGAAGACGTCGCGTGCGAACGGCAACGAGCCGTCGTCGAGGTCGTCTTTCTTGAGCCAGACGTCGACC
>CAZQHA010000205.1:0-8036 GCA_964592795.1 uncultured Planctomycetaceae bacterium
CTCATAAGCGCCATCGCTGAAGATGTACAGGCGCTCTCCGGGCTCGAAGGCCGCCTCGCTCTGCGCGAACGAACGACTGCCCATAGCGCCTATCGAGGGGTTCTTCGTGAAGAGACGTCGCGCGCCCGCGCCGATGACGATCGCCGGCGGATGACCTGCCGACGAGTACACGAGTCGACCCGCGGCGGGATCGATCACTCCGTAGAAGATCGAAAAGTACATCCCGTCGTGCTCGTCCATCTGGAATATGTCGTTCAGTCGCGCGAGCACGTCCGCGGGCTCCGCGAAGTCCACGTTCGGCAGCGCGTGGCCACGCAGCGTGTTCAGCACGGACGCGGAATGCATCGCCGAAGCGACGCCGTGACCGCACACGTCGATCACGTAGGCGCTCCAGCGTCCGGCGCCGAGCTCGTGGTAACCGAGCGCATCTCCTCCCAGGATCGACGATGGCACGAAGCACCACTCCGTGCGCAGCCGACCGCGTTCGATCGGCGGAGGAATCAGCGCCTCGACGTAGCTGCGAGCACGAGCGAGGTCGGCCGCGAGCCGCTCGTGGCGCGCGACGTCCTCGTCGGTGAGCAGCTCGTGGCGCAGCCGGTGGCGGCCGACGTGGAGCTGCGACGACACCGGCAGTTCGCGCGTGCCGACCACGCGCACGCCGTCGACGAACGTGCCGTTGGTGGAGCCGAGATCGCGCACGAGGACCCGCCCGCCGGCAAGGAGAAGCTCGCAGTGCGATCGCGAGACGTCGGAATCGGACAGGAAGAATTCGCGCGAGGGATCGCGTCCCAGGATCAACGGTTCGGCCGTGATCGGGACGGCTCGTTGAATCGTCGCGTTCTGGACGACGGTCACGTAATGCGACGTGTTCGGCGGCGCGAGTTCGCGCATCGAGAACTGCACGGTCTCCGCGACCGTGTCGTGAGGGGCAGCGTCTTGCGGCGACATGAGCGCGGCGATTCTAGCAGCGCGCGGAGCACCCGACCCCGAGGAACAAGAACGTGTAAACGGCGGAAGAAGATCTCGCGCGAGCGCTTCGAGAGGTTGCTTGTCGCACCGTCATTGGCCGGCGATGAGCGGCTGTCGCCTCTACTTCGCGACCGCCGGCTCGCCGCCGTGCAGCTCGAACCACTTCAAGATGTGCAGCACCTTCGCGATCAGCTGGCTGGGCCGGTCCGTGAGCGCGTGCGACGAATCGGGGATGCGCACGAGCGCCGTGTCGACGCCGCGCAGCTTGAGCGCCTGGTAGTACTCCTCCGCCTGCGAGATCGGCGTGCGCCAATCCTCCTCGCCGGTGAGCAGCATCGTCGGCGTCGTCACGTTGCCGACGAGCGACAGCGGTGATCGCTCGAAGTACTCCTCTTCATTTCGACGAACGCGGTGAACGCGATCCACCGCCCGTCCGGTGACCACGCGATGCTCCCGGGTGATTCCGGAAGGTTCGTGAGCCGCGCGCACTGGCCGCTGTCCATCCATCGCACCCACAGCTGCGCGGAGCCGCCTTCGCTCGAGACGAACGCGAGCCGTCCGCCGTCCGGGGACCAGCGCGGTGAAGAGTCGCTGCGCGCGCCGGTCGTGAGCGGGCGATGGTCTTCGCCCGTGCTCGCGATGATCCACAAGTTCGCGCGCCAGCGATCTTCGTGGACGTCCGCCCAGCGGCGCACGTACACGATGCGCGAGCCGTCGGGCGAGATCTGCGGATCGCTCGCCAGCTCGAGCTCGAAGAGATCGCCGGCGGCGAGCGGCACTTGAAGCGGTGGTTCTTGTGAGATGGCGAGGGCCGAAGCGAGCGCGAACGTGAGAATCGCCATGGCTAGAGCACCGGGCCGCCGTCGCCGGGCAACATCGCGCGTCGCACGAGAGGCACCGGCGGTCCACCGAACGAGAGGAACGTGTCGTGGAATTCCTTCCACGCCTTCTCGCCGCCGCGCGTCGCGGTCCAATCGGCCCGCAGCTTCAGGATCATCAGCTTGCCGAGCGTGTAGTTGAGATAGCCCGGATCGTACGTGCCGCGCGCCGCCTGCTGCCGCGCGTTGCCGGCGTCCTGGAACGCGAGCTCGCGGAACATCTTCTCGGATTCCTCGACGGTCATGCCCTGCGTGTGCAATCCGATCGAGGAGAGCATGCGCACGTTGCGCAGGAGCGCGTTGGTGAGCTGTCCGATGTGCGTCTCCGGATCGCCGCGCAGACCCTTCTCCCACATCATCTCCTCGGTGTAATGCGCCCACCCCTCGGCGAACGCGTAGCCGACGAACAAGCGGCCGACGAGCGACTTGCAGCGCGACGCGTGCAGATAGTGGAGGAAGTGCCCCGGCCACACCTCGTGCACCGAGGTGAAAAGGAGCGCGGCGTCGCCGCGGACGTACGCGTCCTGCTCGGCCGCGGACCAGGCCGGATCCGGCGGCGCGATGTAGTACACCGACGGCAGGTTCTGCTCGTAGGGACCGGGGATCTCGATGTACGCGAAGTTCTGGCGGTTGAACGCGGGAGCCTCGGCGACCTCCGCCTTCTCCGGCCCCGGAATCGTCACGAGGTCGTGGTCGACGACGAACTTCTCGAGCTCGACGAGGTGATCGCGCGCGCCGGCGACCGCGCCGCCCTTGGACTTCTTCGCGGCGACGCGTTCGACGCACTCGGCGACCGGCACTCCGGGCGCGATCTTCTCGCACTCGGCGCGCAGCGCGGCCAGATTGCGCTCCAGGTCGGCCCGGCACGCGGCCTCCAGCGCGGCGATCGGCACGTCGACGCCTTCCGTCATCCGGAGCATGAGCGCGTAGCGCTCGGGACCGAGCGGCTCGGGCCCCGTCCCGTGCGGCAGCTCGGACTCGAGCCACGCCGCGATGCGATCGAGCGCCGCGGCGGCCGCGTCGCTGGTCTCGACCAGCTCCTGCTGCAGCGGCGCGTCCCCTGCGCCCTCGAACGCGAGCCGCGCGTCCTTGCGATAGAAGTCCGCGAGCCCTCGAAACCCCGCGATCCCGTACTTCAAGTACGTCGTCGGCATCGGAGCCCGTAGGTTCGCGCGGATCATCGGCGCCGCGTGGACGACCGACCGCGCGTACTTGATGAAGGCGCGCAGCCGGACGTCGGGCGCCGCGTACGGGCGCACCACGTAGACGCTCGGGTTCAACGCCTCCACGTAGTACGCGGGATTGCGCCGCGGAACTTCCGCGACGTCGAGCCAGAAGAGGTCGCCGTCGATGCGCGCGACGATGTAGTCGCGCTCGAAGAGCTGGTCCTCGTCGAGCTTCCTCTCGTCGAACGCGAGGATGCGCTCGCGCATGCGCTTCAATCGCGCCGATTCGGCGTCGAGGTTCTGCGCGGACCAATCCGGTAGCCGCCCGTCGAACTCGTGCCGTCCCTTCTCGATCGCGAACGTGGGGTTCGCCTTGAAGTGCGCCTCGACGAACTCGTGGACGAGCGCGGGCCAGGGCGCGGTGATCGAGTCGGTGGGATTCGAGGGTGCCGGCGCCGCCGGCCCGGTGCACGCCGAGACCGTTGTCAGGCTGATCGCGAGAGCGAGACGCGCGTTGCGGTGCATCGCGAGAGTTCTCCGTGAGGGGGCGAGCAGTCTGCCACCCGCGTGCGCGACGTGCACCGCTTTGCACGAAATGAACTGCTACGCGCGACTACTGCACCGCCTCGATCCGCGCGTCGGCGATGTGGATCCACGACTTCACGACATCTTGCGCCTCGCGATCCGCGACGATCTCGAGCTCGAGCCCGCGCGAGAGGTCCACGTCGATGTCGACACCGTCCGGGTAGTACGGAACCGCACCCGATTGCACGTCGCGCCCGTCGACTCGGATCGACAAGTGCAACGCCGGTCGCTCGTCGCTTTCCGGCGGCCGCTGCACCGCGCTCGCTCGCCCGCGGAATCGTCGATTGCGTCCGTCGAGCAGGCAGCGGATCTCGCTCGGCCCCTCGGTACCCGCGCGCATCACGAGATACTTCGCACCCGACGCGCCTTCGAACGGCGGATAGGGCGTGCGCGCCTCGCGAGCGAGCGCTCGTTCTCCGCGCGTCACGACTCGTGCGACGCATCCCAGGATCGTCGTGAGCTGGCCCGAGCCCGCAGTCGAGAGCTGAGGCCGAGCGAGAGCGGCTCGGATCGCGTTCATGTCGAACTCCCCGTACCGCTTCTCGATCCCCGATCGCAGCGCTTCGAACGCGATCCGGTTGCCGAGCTCGTTGTAGTGGCCTTCGAGCTTCCCGGCTCCGCCGATGAACTTCAGCGCCTCATCGACGTCTCCCTGTGTCGCAGCGAGGAAATACGGTCGCGACTCCACCAAGGGAACGCCGAGATGCTCCGCGACGCCGTGCACGAGCTCGTCCACCCAGCGGATGCCTTCCAACCGTCGAATTCCCGCGATACCGTGGAACGAGAGGAAGAAGTGCTCGATCCCGCGCGACTCGAGCTCGGCGTGGATCGCCTCGAGGAGCTTCCGTCCGACCTCGACCGTCCGCGGATCGCGCACGTGATGGCGGCGTAGATACCAGCGGACGTTCTCCGGCAGGATCTGCCGGTGGTACGCGAAGAGGCGCAGCAAGTAGCTCGGGATCTCGAGCGGATGCTCCCGCAGGTACCGATCGGGGTCGGTGTCGACCGGCCCGCCGCCGACGAGCCGATCGTCCTCCACCGTGAAGCGCGGCTTGGGCCAGCATCGGAACGACAGCGCGTTGCGGTCGAAGTCGTTGTCGACGAGGTAGCTGATCACCACGATCGGATGCTTGTCTTTCCACTCGTCGATCGTCCGCGTCACGAGGAGGTAGATCTGGTCGAGCCCGTACCCGCCGCCGCCGTAGTTGAGGAGCGCGTATCGATCGCCGAGGTCGCTGCGCTCGAGCAGCGACTCGAAGCACAGCTCGGGCTCGGTGTTGCAGGCCGCGAACGAGTCGCCGTACAGGAGGACCGGACGGCGATCGCCGACGTGCGCCGCATCCGTGTGCTCGTAGGTGACGGGGCGGACGCGCGGTCCGGTCCAACCGCACTCGGCGTCCGCCGTCTCCGCCGGTCCCTGCTTCTCGCTCGGAAGAAACAGGTACTGGAGCTTCCAGTGGTCGTCGTGCAGGTTCGAGTCGGCGAAGTTCGACGCGTCGCGCAGCTTCGCTCCCATGCGCCGCGCGATCGCGGAGTCGCCGAAGATCATCCAGCGGACGGCGAGCTCGAGGAGGAGCGCGGAAGCCGCGATTCCAATCGTCGCGGCGAGCAGCGCACGCCACATCCGAGCACCGCGCGAGGCGCGGCGCGCGGGATCGACGACGCCTTGGGAATCGATCGATCGCGGCACGAAGCGCGTCGCGCCCCCTCCTCGCGCGAGCGCGCGCGAGTGTATCAGGGTCTTTCGAGGCGAACTCTGCGCGCCTCGGCCGCGTGCCTGACTCGGCCTCGTGGCCTACCTATACTCCCGGCATGCACGCCCGCTCCGACCCGACTCCGATCGATGCGGTCCGCCACAAGTGGCAGGACGTCGAGGCCGGCGTGCGCTACGCGAGCGAGCGCTGGAAGAGCTCCCGCGCGGCGTTGCGGGACCCGCTGCTCGTCGAGCGCATCCTCGATCGCCACAGCGTGCGCCCCTCGATGCGCCCGATCCTCGACGCGCCGTGCGGCACCGGGCGCTTGCGCGGTGTGCTCGAGCGGCGCGGGATCCGGTACGTCGGCATCGACGTGTCGCCCGCGATGCTCGAGGAAGCGCGGCGCGGCAGCGCCTCGGGCCTGTGTCGCGCGGCGATCGAGCGGCTCCCCTTCCGGGACGACTCGTTCGACGTCGTCATCTGCTGCCGCCTGCTCCACCACATCCACGACGCAGAGGACGTGCAAGCGATCGTCCACGAGCTCGTGCGCGTCAGCTACCGCATGGTGATCGCGTCGTTCTGGGACTCCGCGTCGCTGCACGCGTGGCGGCGGCGCGTCGGCTTGCGCCGCACGGAGGGCAAGAGGGGTCGCCACGCGATCTCGAAGCGCAACCTGCGCCGCATCTTCCAAGCCGCGGGCGCGGACGTCGTCGGCTACCACCATTCGCTGCGCTTCGTCTCCCAGCAGGCGTTCGTCGTCGCGCTGAAGCGCGCTCCCGTCGACGAGCGCGCCCGCAACGTCAAGACGCTGCAGTCGCGCATCCTCGATCTCGACCTGCAGGGCGCGAGCGGCTCGCTTGGCGGCGCGTAGCCAGCGCACGCCGCTGGGCCGGCTGCGGTCGTGCGGCGAGCGGGAAGACGAATGCGCGCGCACGGCGGAGATCGCGCTCGAGCGCGCGGCGAGCGGGGTTCCGTCGGGTGAGCTCGTCGACGTGCTGGGGGTCCGAGCGTACTTCAAGGGCGAGCCGCTGCGGGGTTGGGCGCGTGCGCGGTGGACCGTGAAGCATCGACTCTTCTTAGCGTCGATGCCGCGCGTGCGCGAGCTCCACAATCTGAATTGGCTCCGTGCGCGGCTGTTCCTCGCGCCGCGGCCGATGTGCGCCGGCGTGCTGAGCCGCCATGGAGCGCCGTGGTATCAATTCCTCGTGACGGAGGAGGTGAAGAACGCGGAGACGCTCGAGCGGTTCTTGATGGATGCCGAGTGCGATCCGAGCCTGCGTGCGAGCGTGATCGACGAGCTCGCGGACGAAGTGGCGCGCATGCATTCGATCCACTTCGTCCACCACGATCTGTTTCCGCGCAACGTGCTCATCGTCCGTGGAGCGCCGCACTCGCGCGTGCACTTCATCGACGCGTGGGCGGGCGGGCCTGCGCCGCAGCTGCGCGGGCCGGCGTACGACTTGGCGTGCTTGACGCTCGATCCCTTGTTGTCGTCGGCGGATGTCGACGCGTTCTTCGACCGCTACTGCGCGGAGCGCGCGGCGCAGGAGCGGCCCGTCGATCGGCGCGCGCTCGTCAGCCGGGTCGCGCGCGAGCGCGCGTCACTTCAGAGACCACAGCGACGCGCGCGCTCGGTCGGCGGGGCCTTCCCACGCGACCAGGGGGAGTGACTCGGTTTGAATCGCTCCGTCCGCGTCGGGGAAGGTCAGGAACGGGCCCTGTTCGTCGACCGAGAGAACGGCTCTTGCCTTGCCGTCGGCGTCGATCAAGCGGAGCTCGTTCGTCTCGATCACGTTCGCGCGGTTCTTCGCCGCGAAGAGGCGCTCGAGCGCCTCGACTCGAGCGGTCAGGGACTCGAGCGTTTGGGTTTGCGGTTGCATGAACGGAACTTCGGCCGCGTCTGTGAACGGCACGTGTAGACGCGTCGAAGAAGAGGAGAAAGCGGAGCTACGCGCGGGTGATCCGCTAGTCTTTGAATCGGCTTTCGCGAGCGGCGTTCAGCTGCAGGAGCTTCTCTCGGATCTTGGGCTGCTCCTGCAGCGGGAGGGGCACGGCGGTCCACAGGCCGAAGAGGCGGAAGCGCAAGTGGTCTCCGGTCATGCGCCATTCCTCCAGGTGCTCGAAGCGCCGCGCGTACCAGCCGCGCTGGACGCCGGTCTCACCGCAAGTCGCGTCCTTGAAGCCCGGTGCGAGCCATGCGATCGCGGCACACGTACACAGGCAGGCGGCGACCAGCGGCAGCGGGAGCTCTCCTCGGGCGGCGACGATCGAGAGCACGATGGCTTGTGCGCCGATCAGCACGAGTCGACGATTGCGGCGGCCGGGCTTCTCGGAAGCGATCGGGTTTCCGATCGCGCGGCGGGCGCTCGTCACGAGAGCGATCGTCGTCGCGAGGCCGGCGGCGACCAGGACGAGGCACGTCGTCAAGATCGCTTCGGCGTCGAGCGGAACCGCGTCGGGCATCGCGGTCAGAGCTTAGCGGCCGCGTTCACCGATGCTAGGCTCCGCGCGTGCCGCGCATCAGCTTGTGCATGATCGTCCGCGACGAGGAGCGATTCCTCGGCGAGTGCCTGGCGAGCGCGCGCTCGGCCGTCGACGAAATCGTCGTCGTCGACACCGGGAGCAACGACGGCACGGTCGCGATCGCCGAGCGGGCCGGCGCGCGCGTCCTGCGCTTCGCGTGGCGCGACGACTTCGCCGCCGCGCGCAACGCGTCGCTCGATGCGGCGCGCGGCACGCACGCC
>CAZQHA010000206.1:0-8019 GCA_964592795.1 uncultured Planctomycetaceae bacterium
GCGCACGAGCGCGCGCGCGTCCGAATCGGTCAGCGCGGCATAGGCGTGCAGTTGCGCTGGAGCTTCTCTTGTGACAGCGCGATCGCGAGCTCGTCCGTGGGCAACGCGAAGTGATCGAGCCCGATGTACACGTAACCGGCCGCGCGGAACTGCTCGACCGCGTGCATGAAGATCGAGAGCTTCACGTCCGAGGCCGGCGCGTCCTCGACATGGACCGCGGTCTGGTGCTTCTTCATCCACGGCACGTGCGCGTAATGGAAGAGCGCGACCCGCTCCGGACGGATCGCGAGGATCCGATCGACCGTGCGCGCGAAGCCCGCCTCGCTCTGGTGCGGCAAGCCGTAGATCAAGTCGATGTTCACCGAGCGGATGCCGCGCGACCGCGCCGCATCGACGACCGCGCGCGTCTCCTCCTCGCTCTGCACCCGCTTGATCGCTTCCTGGACGCGCGGCTCGAAGTCCTGGACGCCGAGCGACACGCGGTTGAATCCCAGGCGCGCGAGGAGCTCGATCTGCTCGGCCGACGTGACGCGCGGGTCGACCTCGACCGCGACCTCGGCATCGGGCGCGAGCTCGAACGTCTTCGCGAAGGCCGCGTGCACGCGCTCGATCTGCGCCAGGTCGAGCTGCGTCGGCGTCCCGCCGCCCCAGTGGTACTGGTGCACGCGACGCTTGCCGATCCCGGTCGCGCCGACGCGCGCGAACTCCGCTTCCAAGCGATCGATGTACTGGTCGATGCGCGAGCGGCTGCGCGAGATCACGACGTTGCAGCCGCAGAAGAGGCACAGCTCGGCGCAGAACGGAAGGTGCACGTACACCGAGAGCGGTCCGGTATCCCGAGCGGCGCGCTCGAGCAGCGCCGGGTACCGCGACGGATCGAAGTCCTTCGACCAGTCGACCGCCGTCGGATACGACGTGTAGCGCGGTGCCGACGTCGAATACTTCTCGAGGAGCTCGCGCGAAATCGGGCTCGCCGTCATGAGGCCGCGACCGGCGCCGCGTCGTGACGCGCGCGGATCGTTCGGAAGACGGCCGCGACGCTCTCGATCGGCGTGCTGGGCAGGATGCCGCTGCCCAAGTTGAAGATGTAGCCCGACTGCTCGACGAACGCGTCGAGCACGCGAGCGGTCTCGCGCTCGACGACCTCCGGCTGCGCGAGCAGCGCGCACGGGTCGAGGTTGCCTTGCAGCGCCGCGCGCGCGCCGACGTGACGGATCGCCTCGTGCGGCGACACGCGCCAGTCGACGCTGATGACGTCGGGGAACGCGCCGGCGAGGAGCTGCAGGAGGTGGTTCGCGCCGTTGACGTAGAGGATGACCGGCGCGCCGCGCGCTTTCGCGCCCGCGACGAGGCGGCGCACGTGCGGCAGGATCGCGACGCGGTACGTCTCGGCGTCGAGAGCGCCGCCCCAACTGTCGAAGATCTGCACGGCGTCGGCGCCGGCGCGGATCTGCATGCCGAGGTAGGGGATCAGGTTGTCGACGAGGCGCTCGCACAATCGATTGAAGACGTCGGGACGCGAGTAGAGGAGCTTCTTCGACTCCTCGAAGCTCTTCGACGAGCCGCCCTCGATCATGTAGCTCGCCGTCGTCCACGGCGCGCCGCAGAAGCCGATGATCGCCTTCGAATCGCCGAGCTCCTTGCGCACGCCGCGGATCGCTTCGCCGACGAATCCGGTCGCGGTCTCGGCGTCGAAGTCCCGCAGGTGCTCGACGTCGAGCAGGTTCTGGACGTGCGGCGCGAGGCGCGGTCCTTCGTTCTCGTGGAACGTGACGTCGACGCCCATCGCGGCGGGCGGGACGAGGATGTCGGAGAAGATCACGGCCGCGTCCATGTCGAAGCGGCGGATCGGCTGCAGCGTGGCTTCGATCGCGAGCGCGGGCGTCCGCACGAGCTCGAGGAAGTCGTGCTTCTCGCGCAGGGCCCGGTACTCGGGCAGGTACCGCCCGGCTTGGCGCATGATCCACGCCGGCGGGACGTCGACGCGCTCGCGACGGCACGCGGTGAGGAATCGTTCGCGCGAGGTGAGCGTCGTGGCCATGGGCGGCGGGCGAGAGTCTACGCTACACGGAGCTCGGACCGCGTCCTACACTTCGCTCGTGGCCCCCGAGAACCCCGTAGAGCGATCTTCCGACGAGAATCGATCCCGGCGCATGCGCGTCGGTTGGATCGTCACGGCGCTCGGCGGCGTGCTGATCTTGTGGGGCGTCCTCTTCATGACGAGCCGCACGGTCGGCGGGCGCGTCGAGGACTTCGCGCATCGCCGCACGTACGACAACACGAAGCTCGCCGCGCACGAGGCCTTCCCCGGGTTCCTGTGGCGCGCGGCGCTGGGCCTCGCGCTCGTCGTCGCGGGCGCGCGGCTGCGGGGGGCCGGCGCTCCGGCGTGATCGAATGTGACGCTCCCGAGCGAGCGACATCCTTATGGAAGATTGGGAACAACGACTCCTGGCGCTCGAGCCGCGCCTGCGGAACTGGAAGCAGAACGTCGAGCGCGAGTTCGAGCGCGTGTGCAAGGAGCGAGCGCTGCGCGGCTTCCTGAAGAAGCCGAGCGAGAGCGACCTGACCGCCGCGTGGACCGAGGCGCGGCAGCGCGCGGGGATCGAGGTGCTCGGCGAAGCGACCGCGCTCTTCGACGCGATGTGCGACCACTATCCGACCGTCCTGCCGCAGGAGCGCGCGAAAATGCGGGCGCGGATCGGGGGCCTCGAGGTCGCGTTCGAGCTCTTCTGGGACTACGTCGTCTCGTCGCCCGATGCGATCCGCACGGCGCAGGACGCGACGCGCTTCGATCGCGCGCTGACCGCGGTCGTGATCGACGATCTGCGCGCGGACCTGGGTCGGGTGAACGATGTGCTGGCGCGGCTCGTGCTCGCCGCGACGGCGGCCGGCATCGAGTGGAAGCCGCGCTTCGCCGCGGCAGCGAATACCGCGAACCGCGGAACCGGCGGGGGCGGAGCGCACATGCGGGAGCACCTGGCGGAGTTCGAGCGCTCCGACTACTTCAAGAAGCACGTCGCGCAGAAGATCCCGGCCGCCGCGCGCGAAGCGATGATGCGCGGGGTCAACTCGCGCGCGTCGTGAGCCGCGGTCATCCGCGGAAGTGCGTGAAGTAGTAGGCGTAGAATGCGATCCAACCCGCGGCGAGGATCGCGGACTCGACGGCCGCGCGACGGCGAGTCCACCGGGCCAGCGCGACGAACGTGAAGTGCGCGAGCGCGACGCAGAGAAGGAACCGCACGCCGCGCGCCGGGACCGAAACGCCCAGGAACGCGGGCAGGTTTCCGCGGATCGCACCCCACTCGACCGCATAGATCTTGTACGGCTGCCCCTGCAACGGACCGAGCAGCACTGCGCCGAGTCCTGCGTCGGCCGTCTCGGTGCGCACTTCGTCGATCATCCCGCGGCTGATCGCCGGGACTTGGTCGAGGAGCGACTCGGCGTAGCTCGGCGAGCGAGCGCCCAGCGCGTACATCACCGCGCCGCCAGCGAGCGCACCCGCGATCGCCGCGACACACGCGCGGGGCGCGGTTCGAGGAGCTCGCGAAGCGATCCACATCAGGAGCACGTCGGGCACGACGAAGAAGACCGTCGCTTCCGCGAAGCCCCACGCGAACGCGGCGATCCACGCCCAACGCTCGCGAGCCGCGGTCATCGGCCGTTGTTCTTGAGCTCGTGCACGGCGGCTTCGAGCGCCTCGATCATCTCCTGGCGATTGCCGGTGATGCGCCGCGGAGCACCGAGGCGGATCTCGCAGAAGAAGGGCACGGGGATGAGCTCGCCCTTGGGCAAGCTGCGCCCCATGTTCACGAGATAGGCCGGCACGACGTCGATGTCGGGCGTCTTCGCGAGCAGGTGCGCGATGCCGGAGTGGAAGTGACCGATCTCCTCGCCGGTGCCGCGCGTCCCTTCCGGGAAGATGATTAGCGAGTGCCCGAGCGCGAGCGCCGCTTGCATGCGCCGCAGCGGATTGTTCTCCGCCGTGATGTGCCGCCGCGTGATCGGCAGGATGTTGATGAACGTGCGACTGAGCCACGCGATGAAGCGATCGCGCTCGAAGTAGTCCGCCGCGGCGACTGCTTGGATGCGCTCGAGGCGCAGGAGCGGGAACAAGTTCAAGAGCGACACGGTGTCGAGGTGGCTCGCGTGGTTGGCGTACAGGACGAACGGGTCGCGCTTGGGCAGGTGCTCGCGACCGCGGACGCGCAGCCCGATGAACACGGCCATGAACGGGCGCACGACGAGCAGGAAGAACACCATCTGCGCGATGCGCGCGCCGAGACTGCGCGCTCGCACTTCGGGCAAACGACGTGCGCCGCCGTTCGACGCCGGTGCGTGCTCGTTGGCCGCGGCCGGGTGCTCGTCGACTCGCTCTCCGGTGGACGACATCGCTCAGCTGTGGAAGTAGCGCACGTAGTGGAAGAACACCGGCGCCGCGTAGCAGAGGGAGTCGACGCGGTCGAGCATCCCGCCGTGGCCGGGAATGATGCCACCGAAGTCCTTGACGCCGAAGTCGCGCTTGACCGCGCTCATCACCGCTCCGCCGCCGAAACCCGCGAGGCACAGCAGGACGGAGACGCCGACCGTCTCGAGCACGCTGAACGGCGTGAGGAATCGAATGGCCAGGCTGAGCACCGCCGCGCTCGCGATGCCGCCGAGGAAGCCCTCCCACGTCTTGTTCGGGCTGACGGTCGGGAGGATCTTGTGGCGCCCGATCGTCTTGCCCCACACGTACTGCAAGACGTCGCTCATCTCGACGACGAAGACGAGGAACAAGAGCAGCATGCGTCCGTTCCACTCGCCGCCGCCGACGTGATCGAGCCGCACCATGTACCCCATGTGGCTCAATCCGAAGACGAACGCCATCAGTCCCCACTGGATCTGCGACGCCGCCGCGACGAAGCCGCTCGTCTCCTTCGACAGCATGAGTCGCAGCGGCAAGAGCAGGAACATGTAGACGGGGATGAAGATGATGAACATCCCGTACCAGTCGATGAGCACCCAGTAGTACTGCACCGGGATCGACAAGAACGTGAGCACGAGCGTCTTGTGATCGGCGGGACGCGTCTTGAGGAGCGTCACGTACTCCTTCATCGCCCAGAAGCTGACGGCGGCGAAGAAGACGTACGAGAGGCGCCGATCGACGACGACCGCGCCGAAGAACACGGCCGCCATGACCCACCACGAGCGCACGCGGGCGGCGAGCTCGGTGTAGTCCTTCTGCGGCTTCGCGCGGCGCAAGATCGCGACGACGGCCGACGCGAGGACGAGGATCAGGAGGATGACGACTCCCATCCTCCAGATCGGATCGAGGCTCTCGAACCAACCGATCATGCAGGTTTCTCGACGCGCAGCTCCGCGAGGCCGCGCTTGATGCGGTTCGCACACGTCAGCAGCGTCAAGCCGCCGAGCGCAGCGAAGATCCAGCCCCAGTGATCGCGCACTTCAGGCGCCGCGACGGTGATGATGGTGAGCGCGCCGACGGCAAACGCGCGATCGCTCTTGCCCATCGGCCCATCGTAGCGGCGCGTGCCGCCGAGAGCGCGACTGACGACGCCGCAGAACTCGGTGAGCACGGCGCCGATCGAGAAGCCGACGATGTGCCAGGTCGCCGCCGGGGCGACGGCGGCGAGCGGCGTGTAGAGCAGGAGGTCGGACAGCACGTCGCCGACTTCGTTGAGCACGGCGCCGAGCGTGCTCGTCATCTGCATCTCGCGCGCCATCATTCCGTCGATGGCGTTGAGCGCCATACGCACAAAGAGCCACAGCGGCAGCAGCAGGAGGACCGAAAGCGTTCGCGGGTTCATCGCGATCGCGGCGCCGACGGCGGCCGACCCGGCGAGCGCGAGAAGCGTGACCGCGTTCGGCGTGACGCCCATCGACGCGAGCGCGTGCATCGCCGGACGCAGAAGCGCCTGGAAACGCGGCTTGAGGTCGTAGATGGACGCCATGCGATCGCGTGAGCGCGCGGGGGCCTTGCTCCGGCGCTCACTTGGCGACGGGCGGGATCATCGAAAGGCGCAAGGGCGCAGTCAATCGCGCCGCAAGCAACCGCGTCACCCCGACCACCGAAGCGTGTTGTAATTCTGCGTCCGCCAGACTCGAAGCCATGGACACGCCGTCGTCTCACGAGAGCGAAACCACATCGGAGCGCCGTAAGCTTCCTTTGGTCGTCGTCGGGTGCATGCTCTCGCTCCTCGCACTCGGTCCGTTCGTGGCCTGCGCCGTGATTGACGCCAGTGAACGTGGAGCGTTCGGCGGTCCGCTCGAATTCGAGAGCGACGAATGGAAGGCGAACCAAACCATTCCGTTCTTCAAGCCTGTGCGATTCCGGATGCATCACGACTTGATCTGGGACTTCGTGTGCATCGGAAAGTCGCCGGCAGCGGTTGAAGCGCTCTTAGGCCCTGCAGATCAGCATCCACGATTCGTGCATCCTCAGTACTCCGAGGAGACGCTCATCTATTTCCTCCGACGATCAGACAGCGACGGGTGCAGTCTGCGGATCTACGCGGAGAACGGAGTCGTGCGGAACGTGATCACGCGCGGCAACTGCCGCTGGTAGCGGACGCGCGCCCCATTCGCGCGGCCCTCCTCCGAACCGCCTTCCCGGCAAAATCGTTGCGCGCATCAATCGTCGCCTAGATTCGGGGAACGCACTGTTGAAACCAGGTCCCTAGGCTTTGGAGTTCCCGCGCTGTAACTGGGGCGAAAGAACTCGACGATCGAATTGGTCGCTGCCACTTCGACGACACGCCCGATGCAGTACGCCCCGGGAGCCCACATGCGCATCTCGACTCGAACACCATGCTCGCGTCCGCGATCAATCGACACGCGGACTCGTTCTCGCGGAGACTTGTCGACGTAAGGTTCGACGCTTGCACGATCGAGCACAGCTCGAATGGTGGCCGTTATCGGGCGCTGGAGGAGATGATCCCGGTACTCAGCTGGGACGACAGGAGGTCCCGTTATCGCTGGTTCCATTCCCAACCACTGAACGCGCTTCTTTTCAGCATCGGAGTCGACTCGCAGTGGAAACGCGCCGAAGACCGCGGAGCCGTCGTTGACCGAGTTGCAGAACGTGAACATCTGTGTCGAAGGGATCATGTAGCGTCGATTGCCCCATTCGACGAAGCAGAGCTCACGCGAAAGGAACTGTCGCGGAATGCCGTCCCCATGAAGCGGGTGGCTGCGCATTGGGTCGATCACGAAGTCGACGATCAATCGATCCGACTTCACTTCACTGACCGCGCCGTAGTTCAGGTCGTAAACTCCGAGGCAACCTGTCCATGTGTACGTGACACCCGCGTCGGGAGCGACTCGGATCGTCACGTTCATTCCCAGGCCATCTCCGCAGTAGTACGTCCCGGCCCACGGCGGGCTTCCGGGTCGCTCGAGTTCGCGCGAGATGGCGTCATCGCGCGACTGCCATTCGACTTCTTGCTCTGAACTCCAGGCGTGGCCATTCTCGATCGAAGGCGTGGCTGATTCGTCAGAACCTACGCCCCGATCGTTCGAAGGCGTGAGCGACGGTGAACAAGAAACTATTAGTTCGAGGGCGAGAGATGCTGCACAGAGCTGCGCCATGCTCACCAGTCGATCACGCGTCTTCTTCATGCCAATCCATGCCGAGGAGCGTTACCCGTTTCGACAACGAAAGTCACCCTCTCGTCCCGATCAATCGATCGAGCTCATCCTTCAATCGCGGCAAGATCTCGTCGTAGCTGTACGAGCCGACCTCGAGCTCGCCGCGCTTCAAGTTCACTGTCGTCGGTCCGCACCAGAGGCCCAGGTCCGCGTCGTCCGTCTCGCCCGGGCCGTTCACGCGACAACCCATCACCGCGATCGTTAGGTCGTGCTCCTTCGCGTACGCGGTCAGGCGCTTGACGTCCTCCGCGAGCTCGATGAACCGCTCGTTCTCGACGCGCGAGCACGATGGGCACGCGATGATGTTCAACCCGTCGAAGAAGTTCGGCGGCACCGAACGGAAGCGGCCGTTCTCGATGTCGCGCAGGAGCT
>CAZQHA010000207.1:0-8019 GCA_964592795.1 uncultured Planctomycetaceae bacterium
GCATCCTGATCCTCTCGGACCGCTGCGTGCCCCCGAAGCGCGGCCTTACGGCGGCGAGCGCGCTCGAGACGCTCGGCGTCGGGATGACGTGGGATCCTTCCGAGGTGGAGGATTGGGTCGTCAAGGCGCGCTTCGGCGCCTGCGCGGTCGCCGGAATGCTGCCGTGCCTGATGGGTCTGCGGCGCGTGCGCGGCGACGTGTCGATCCGCACGCCGCTCGCGACCGTCGAGAAGCTCATCGCACCCGACAACGCCGCGATAGTGCTCGGCGCTCAGGGCGGTCCGGTGCTCGGGACGGCGGTCGAGGTCGTGCAAGGCCTCGGGCACAAGCGCGGCATCGCGGTGCAGGGACCCGAAGGCAGCGTCATCCCGTCGGTGAAGAAGCGGACGCGGGGCATCGAGCTCTCCGAAGGACACTTGGTGCCGCTGACCGTCGAGCCCCAGGATTTCGGTCTCGAGTGCGCGAACGAGCCCGACATGCCGATGTTCGGGCCTCCCGCGGACGGTCAGGGCACCGGAGACAATCCCGAGCTCGTCAAGTTCGCGGGCGAGACGACGCTCGCCGTGCTCTCGGGCAAGACGGGCTCGGCGCGCAATGCGACGTTGCTTGGCGCGGCCCTGATGCTCAAGGCGGCCGGGCGCGCGATGACGCTCGCGGAGGGTGTCGATCTCGCGATCAACTCACTCGATTCCGGAGCCGCGTCCGAGGTGCTCGAAAAGGTCCGCGAGCTCAACCACTAGTTGCGCGTCGAATTCCGTCGATGCGTCTACGCCTCCCGCATCTTCCCGGACGAAGGAGCGACGCGCTGCTGCGCTCGCGCGGTGATTGGAGCTATCTGCCGCTGCGTGGACGGCGCCGCACCTTCAACCACGTGAAGCCGCTGCGCGCGGGACGGGAGACGTTTCCGGCGATGCTGGAAGCGATCGCCGGAGCGCGCAAGCACGTGCACCTCGAGACGTACATCCTGCGGCACGACAAAGTCGGCCAGAGCTTCAAGGACGCGATGATCGAGCGCGCGCAGGCCGGGGTCGTCGTGCGCTTGATGTACGACTCGATCGGGTCCTTCGGGCTGTCGTCCGAGTACGTCGACGCGCTCGAAGCCGCGGGCGTCACCGTCGTCGTGTACCACCCGGTCGTGCCCTGGCGGCCGCGCTGGGGTTGGAATCGTCGCGACCATCAGAAGATCCTGATCGTCGACGACGTGGTCGCGTTCACGGGCGGGATCAACATCGGCGACGAGTACATGCCGGTCGAGGAAGGCGGCGGCGGCTGGCACGACATGCACGCGCGCATCGAGGGACCGGCCGTGCACGATCTCGCGCGCATCTTCCACAAGACCTGGCACAGCGCGGGCGGTCCGCCGTTCCCGCGGCCGCGGATCACGGACTTCGTGCCGCTGAGGTCGAGCCAGCTCTCCTACGTCCAAGTGATCAGCAACATCGGCGTCTTCACGCGCTCGCGGATGCGGCAGGCCTACCTGCACGCGATCCATCGCGCCGAGAGCACGATCCGGATCATGAACGCCTACTTCATCCCCGACATCGGCCTGCGCACGGCGTTCGCGCGCGCGGCGCGCCGCGGCGTGTCAGTGACCGTGATCGTCCCGTCGACCTCCGACGTGCCGCCGGTGTACTACGCCAGCCGCCACCTGTACTCACGCCTGATGCGCGTCGGCGTGCGCATCTTCGAGTGGCCCGAGCGCATGATGCACGCGAAGGTCGGGGCGATCGACGGCGTGTGGTCGACGATCGGAACGTACAACCTCGACCGCCGCAGCTTCTTCCACAACCTCGAGGTCGGCCTCATCGCGATCGATCGCAAGCTCGCCGAGGAGCTCGAATCGCAGTTCGAAGCGGACCTCGCCAACTGCAAGGAGATCCTCCCCGAGGAGTGGGAGAAGCGCTCGCGGTGGCAGAAGCTCCTCGAGCGCCTGGCCTACCAATTCCGCTATTGGCTCTAGGGGATGTCTTCGCGGCGCATGAGCTGCCAGTTCACTTGGCGGCCCCGGTAGGCCGTCTTCAGCTGCACCAGGCCGCGCAGCGATTCGATCGAGCTGGCGCTCGTCGCTTGGAACGGCCCGAACACGATGTAGTGCGACGGCGAGGGATTCGTGCGAACGACGAGGATCTCGCTCGCGTCCGGCTCCTGGTCGCCGTCGCGGTCGTCGAAGACCGTGAGCTCGAAGTGTTCGATCCGCGGGCGCTCGTCGGGCGCTTTCGCGGCGACCCACGCGATCGAGATGCTCTTGCGCTCGGCGTCGACGACCGGTCGGGCGCAGCGGATCTCCACGATCTTCGACACGTGGAGCCCGACCGACTTGCCCTTGCCGAAGCCGCGGTGAGTCGACGCGCAGCCGCTCACCGCGGCCAGGATCACCGCGACGGCGAGCGCGGCACGGCGTTCAGTAGTTCTTCGCGAACAAGACACGTTGGCGGCTCGGTCGTCCGGTCTTGATGCACTTGCCGGGCTCCGGCGCGGGGCCTTCGCCGGGGAGCGGGATGCACCGCACGGTGACCTTCGTCGCTTCCTTGATCGCGAGCTCGGTCTCGGACGTTCCGTCCCAGTGCGCCCACACGAACTTCGAGCTCGCGCCAGCGAAGACTTCCTCGAACTCCTGCCACGTGTCGACCTGGACCGTGTTCGCTTCGCGGTAGGCCTTGGCGCGCGAGAACAAGAACTCTTGGAACTCGTCGAGCACCTTGCCGATCGACACGCCGAGGTTCGCGCGCGGGAGCGTCTCCTTGACCGGCTTGCCGTCCGGTGTCGTCGGCGCGATCCGGCGCTTGATCATCACCGTGCCGGCTTCGAGGTCGCGCGGACCGATCTCGATGCGGACGGGCACGCCCTTGCGCTCCCACTCGTAGTACTTCGCGCCGGGCTTGATGCCTTCGCGGTCGTCGACTCGCACGGCGAGCTCCGCGGCGATCTGTCGCGCGGCTTCGTACACGCGCGCTTTCTCGTCGTCCTTGCGGTAGATCGGGACGATCACGACGTGGATCGGCGCGAGCCGCGGCGGGATCACGAGGCCGTCGTCGTCCGAATGCACCATGACGAGCGCGCCGATGAGCCGCGTCGTCGAGCCCCACGACGTCTGCCACACGAAATCGCGCGCGCCGTCCTGGTTCTGAAAGGTCACGTTGAACGCCTTGCCGAAGTTCTGGCCCAGGTCGTGGCTCGTCGCCGCCTGCAGCGCCTTCCCGTCTTGCATCATCGCTTCGATGCAGTAGGTCTCGAGCGCGCCCGCGAATCGTTCGTTGGCCGTCTTTGCGCCGCAGATCACGGGCATCGCCATGATCTCGCGGGCGAAGTCGCGGTAGACCCCCAGCATGCGCTGCACTTCCTCGTTCGCCTCCGCGTGGGTCGCGTGCGCGGTGTGACCTTCCTGCCACAGGAACTCGCCGGTGCGCAGGAAGATGCGGGTGCGCAGCTCCCAGCGCATGACGTTCGCCCATTGATTGAGGAGCAGCGGCAGGTCGCGGTACGAGTCGATCCACTTCGCGAAGAAGTGGCCGATGATCGTCTCGGACGTCGGACGGATGACGTAGGGCTCCTCGAGCTCGTTCTTCAGCTCGAGCCGCCCCTCGACCGCCTTTAGCCCGGTGTGGGTGACGACGGCGACCTCCATCGCGAACCCCTCGACGTGCTTCGCTTCCTTGGCGAGGAACGAGAGCGGGATGAGCAAGGGGAAGTAGGCATTCTGGTGCCCCGTCTCCTTGAACCGCCGGTCCATGTCCGCTTGCATCTTCTCCCAGATGGCGTAGCCGTGCGGCCGGATGACCATGCAGCCCTTGACCACGCCCGCGGACTCGGCGAGCTGGGCTTCCTGGATCACGTCCTGGTACCACTGCGCGTAGTCCTCCGCGCGCGGGGTGATGCGGGCTTCCGTCATGGGGTCGAGTGCCGTTCCGGTTCGGTGGGCAGGTGGGGGCGCAAGGGTAAGTGAGCTCCGGCACGTGCGCCACACGCCGAGCTCCGCCACCTTCCGCCGGCCGGGGAGTAGGCTAGAATTCGTCTGGTCCCGCCGCCGGCAGACGGCCCCCCTCGCAGCGCGATCCATTCGCCCTCGCGCACGAATTCGCAGGAGCTTCCGATTTGACGCAATCCCTGGCCGCTATCCGTCCCGAGATGACCATGGAGCAGATCCTCGAGATCGCTCCGGCGGCTCAACGCGCGCTCTTCCAGCGCTATCACGTCGGCGGCTGCTCGTCGTGCGGATTCCAACCGACAGACACGCTCGCGCAAGTGTGCAAGGATCACAACATCCTCGACGTGCCCGAGGTGATCCGGACGATCCAAGTCGCGCAGGAGATGGACACGAACATGCAGGTCGAGCCTCGGACGGTGAAAGAGTGGCTCGACGCGGGCGCGGAGTTCTCGTTCATCGACGTGCGGCAGCCCCAAGAATGGGAAGTCGCCCGGATCGAACAGGCGGAGCTGATCGACTACAGCGACTCCGCCCGATACATGGAACTGCCCAAGGACCGCCGGATCGTGTTCGCCTGCAAGACCGGTCAGCGGAGCTTGGACGTCGCAGCCTATTTCAAAGGACACGGATTCGAACAGGTCTACTCGATGCGCGGCGGCCTCGATGCGTGGCGCTCGCAGGTGGACCCGGCGATTCCCGCGTACTGATCCCACTACAGTTAGCGATGGACACCCTTCTCAACCCCCGTATACATTTCGAACACACGGGCGAGGTCCTGCCACCCCGCCCTGTGTCCGAGCGTGACCCAACGCTCGGAGCTGCGATCCCCATCGCAGCGCTCTGGTGTCACCCCTGCCTTGACCCAGAGCCGCCGAGATAAGGTTCTGCCACCTTCTCTCGGCCGCGTCGACTGATGCCTGGCATCAGCAACGACCCGCGCGGAGTCGTCTCTCACAAAGAGACGACTCCCTTTTTTTGTGCTTGCGGCGGCGTCGACGCTCTCGGTGCTCGCGAACTACCTGTTTCCGGGTAGATCTACCGTCCGAATCGCGTGTCACTACGAACGGGCCGACGGCTTCGGTCCGGGGACCGGACTTTTTTCGGCCCAGGACGAGCCCGGTGAGCGGCTCAGCCGTCCGCGACGCGGATCCAGCTCTTGCCCGGCTCGATCACCACCGTGCGCGTGGCGCCGCGGTAGGAGAGGGTCACTTGGCCCCCGACCGCGACCGACCCATCGCGCAGGAACACGAGGTGATCGGCGCCGCCGACCTGCACGTCGCAGACGCGCACGCCTTCGAAGACCGCGTCGCGGTCGAAATTGCGCCGCGTGCTCGCCGGCCCCTTCGCCTGCGGCCGCGGTCGCCGGTCGTTGTCGTAGGACTCGTAGCCGGTGCCGTCCGCGGTGAAGTGGAAGACGACGTCGCAGCGCAGGATCGTCGCGCGGCTCTGCGCGGAGCGCAGATCCTCGGCCAGGAGGCGAGCGGCGTTGTCGAGCGTCACCTCGCTGCGGGAAAAAAAGGCCGTGATCGACGCGGTCGCGGTGAGCGCGACCAAGATCAGCGCGACCAAAAGCTCGACGATCGTGAAACCGCGGCGCCGCACCGCCGCCCAGCGCATTGCCCTGCCGCACATGCCAGAGTCCTCTTCGGCCGGCGCGAGCGCGCGCCTCAAGCGCGCCCGACCGGAGGGCCCCGGACCCTAGAGGTCGGCGAAACGCACGCCCAGAGCTACCGCGTCGCCCCTGCAGTTCGCGCGCAGCTCGCCGGTCGCCGGCCGGTAGATCCAGCCGCTGGTCGCATCCGGTTCGAGCGGCCAGGGTTCGAGCGGTCCCAGGACGCGCACGTTCGCCAATCCGTTGATCGGGTTGGCGGGAAGCGCCGCGCCCGGAAGATACGGACCGAACGGATAGTCCGGTTCTCGCTCCGCCGACGTCGCGCCCGCGGCATCCGAGGACTGCGTGAGCTGCGTTTCGAAGCGCGACGCGAGGACGTCGAGCGGCACGTCGCCGGCCTCCTGCGCGGGCCATCGGCCGTGGTCGTAGCGGTACTCGCCGATCGCGCTGCGCAGCGCGTCGAGCGTGCTGCGGAGCTCGGCGACGCTCGAGGTCTGCTGGACATCGCTCGCGGACTCGCCGCTCATCGGGAGCGCGATCACGAGCAGGAGCAGCGCCGCCACCACGATGCACAGCATCACCTGGACGAGCGGCTCGGCGGGACGCGCCGGTCGCGTGAGCGACGGGCGCGCGGTTTCGATCGGCGTTTCGGGCAATCGGATCTCCGGTGCGGACGGCGTCGAAAAAAAGACCGTCGGGGCCTTTTCGACAGCCCGATCTCCGGCCTTGAGCGCCGCTCCTGCGGGGTTTCGTGCGCGTGCCTACCGAGTGATCGCCCCTCTCCGCCCGCGGCCCGTCCTCGAAGATCGAGCTCATGAAGAGCTCCACGTCTCCTTGCGTTCGTTTCCTTCTCGCGACACCCGTGCTCGTGCTCGCCGCATGCAAGACGGAGTCGGAGCACCGCACGGCTCCGACGCAGCAGTCGATGTCGACGACGTCGTCGTCGCGTCCGGCGGCGAACCTTCCGAAGCACGTCGACATCGTGAGCGAGTTCACCGCCGCGGCCGAGGTCGTCGACATCGAGAAGGAGGAGCGCATCGTGACGTTGCGACGCGAAGACGGGTCGCTGCTCGTCGTTCGCGCCACCGAGGACGTGCGCAACCTCGATCAGATCGAGGCCGGCGACAAGCTGCGCGTCTACTACAAGGAGTCGCTGTCGGCCACGAAGCTCTCCGCGGGCGAGTCGCTTCGTCCGGCGCAGGTTTCGGTTGCGGGCGATCGCGCGGAGGTCGGCCAGAAACCCGCCGCCGCGGCCGCCGGAACCGTCAACGCGCGCGTCAGGATCGAATCGCTCGATCGCGAGCGCGACATCGTCGTGTTCTCGCTCGCGTCGGGCGAACTGATGGCCCGGCGGCTGCGGACGCCGGAAGGTCGCGAGTTCCTGAAGGGCCTTTCCGTCGGCGACGTCGTGGAGCTCGACTACACGGTCGCGATGGCGCTCGGCGTGCAGAAGCTCGGAGCCGAGGACTCAGAGAGAGAACGTGACGCCAACTAGCGGCCCGCAAAGTCGCAGGTCGTAGTCGACGCGATCCGAGCCCGAGCCGTCGGCGAAGTCGAAGTCGAGCGCGCGGTAGCCGAGCTGGAGTCGCGCCCAATCCGACATGTCGTAGCCGACCGCGAGCACCGCGTTCCACGCGAACTCCGACCCGACGTCGAAGCCGCCGACGTCCGCGCGCGCGTGGAACCACCAATCGTCCGCGAGCGGGCGCGCGCAGCGCAGCCCCACGATCGGATCGATCCAGTCGCGACCCGAGTCCAGCGTGCCCCCGAGCGCGAGCTCGGCTTCGGTCTCGAGGTCGTAGTAGCGAACGCCGCCGAGCACGTCCCATCCGCGCGCGAACTCGTACGCCGCGAAGCCTTCGATGATCGCGCCGGAGAGCTCGAGCTCGGCGCCCGTCGACGTGTCGTCGGCATCCGTCTCGATATGGACGAACACCGGGGAGAGCGCGAACGACCACGCCTTCTTCTCCGCTTCGAAGTGTCCCAGGAACCCGGTGAGAGCGAAGTCTTCCGGAAAGCCGCTCGACGTGCCGTCGCCTTCGATCTCCTCGCCGTCGAAGGTCAGCGTCCCGTCGAACCCGGTCGCCCAGTAGTACGGAGTCAGCGTGACCTTCCAATCGCCGGCGGCCGCGTCGCCGGTGTCCTGCGCTTGCGCACCGATCGCGAGCACGACGAGCGACATCAACCGCGCGATCATGGCGCGAAGTCGAACGAGAGCACCGAGTAGGAGTCGTCCGTCCCGATCTCGTACGCGTAGAGCGAGACGCCGAACCGCTCGCCCTGATACTGCAACGCCAGCCCCGGCTGCACCGACCAGTCGATGTCGACGATCTTCGAGCGCTCGGTGACGAGCCCGGCGCGGAAGTCGTCGGTGATCCCGTACGTCAGCGTCGACCACGAGTAGAAGAAATCGTCGTCGCTGTCGTCGAGGTCGAACAGGTACTCCATCTCGGCGTACCACTCGAGTCGCTTCCACACGATG
>CAZQHA010000208.1:0-7987 GCA_964592795.1 uncultured Planctomycetaceae bacterium
CCCCATGAGTTGGATTCTGATTTCGCTCCTCGCGGCTCCGCTCGCCGCTCAGACCGCCGCGCCGTCGCCGAAGCACCTGTGCGAAGTCGCCGTGCGCTCCGAGGACGAGCTCGCGCGACTCTTCGACGCCGCCAGCGATCCTGACGATCACGGCGACGTCCGCGGAGGTCGAGCGCGCATCTACGCCGATTCGGCCGAGGTCGCGCGGCTCGCCGGGATGGGCTTCGACGTCACGATCGTGCAGCGCGATCTCGCGACGTACTACGCGCGGCGCGCGCAGCAGAACGCGTCCCAAGGCATCGGCCTCGGCACCGGATCGATGGGCGGCTTCCGCACGCTGGCGGAGATCGTCGGCGAGCTCGACCGCCTCTCCTCGACGTATCCCTCGATCGTGTCGGCGAAGTACTCGATCGGGACGACGGGCCAAGGCCGACCGATCTACGCGATCCGCATCTCCGACAACCCGGGCAGCGACGACCCCAGCGAGCCCGTCGCCTGGCTCGACGCGATCCACCACGCGCGCGAGCCGATGGGCGGGGAAGCGCTGCTGCGCTTCGCGGATCACTTGTGCGTCAACTACCCGACCGACGCGGACGTGAAGCGCATGGTCGACACGCGCAACATCGTCGTCGTCCCGTGCGTCAACCCCGACGGCTACGAGTACAACCGTCAGACGAATCCGGGCGGCGGCGGGTTGTGGCGCAAGAACCGGCGCAACAACGGCGACAGCACGTTCGGCGTCGATCTCAACCGCAACTACGGCTGGCAATGGGGCGGACAGTGGAGCGGCTCGAGCGGCATCACGGCCGAGGAGACCTACCGCGGCCCGTCGGCGTTCTCCGAGCCGGAGACGCGCGCCATTCGCGACGCGCAGACGGCGCACCCGCCGGGCATGGCGCTGTCGGCCCACACGTACAGCGACCTCATGCTGTATTCGTGGGGGTACGACAAGATCGTCACCACCGACGACGCGAGGTTCCGCTTCTACGGCGAGAAGATGACGGCGACGAACGGCTGGCCGTTCGGCGCGTCGTGGCAAGTGCTCTACCTCGCGAACGGCGTCAGCTGCGACTGGAGCTACGGCGCGCTGGGCGCGTACGCGTTCACGCCGGAGATCGGTTCCGCGAGCGACGGATTCTGGCCGATGCCCGAGCGCATCCCGGCGCTCTTCGAGTCCATTCGGCCCGCGCTCATCCAAGTGGCGCAGTGGAGCGGCGGGTGGATCGAGCGCGCCGGCGACATCTGGACGCAGGTGCACGGCGACGGCGACCTCGTGAAGGAGCCCGGTGAGGTGTGGGACGTCGATCTCGCGCTCGTCAACGCGGGCGTCGAGGCGGCGCGCGGCCGATTGCGCCTCGCGTCGACCCATCCCGAGGTGCAAGTGCTGCAGGGCCTCTCGGCATTCCGCGTGCCGGCGCACACGTTCAGCGCGTCGCTGCATGCGATCCCCGGCCCGCAGCACGCTCCGAGCCTGTACCAAACGATTCCGCTGCGCCTCGCGTTCTCGGCGAGTGCGCCGACGGGCGCGTACGGCGTCGATGCGACGTTCGACTACGACGGCGCCGCCACGCAGGACGTGCTCGTCGTCAAGCTCGGCGAGCCGCGCGTCCTCGCGCACGACGACATGGAGGTCGGCACCCTCGGTTGGCAGGTCAACAACGCGCTGAACTACTCCTGGCAGCGCGCGGTGCCGCAAGCGACTTCGGTGAACACGGAGATCGCGCAACCGGGAACAGACAATCCCGCCGGCAGCGGGACGCTGTGCTGGGTGACTGGCGCGGCGTCGGGGACGGGCGCCGGCACGAACGACGTCGACGGCACGACGATCCTGACGTCGCCGGTCTTCCGCGCGGGCGGGTTCGCGCACCTCGAGCTCGAGTACGCGCGCTGGTTCGCGAACCTGCCCGGCTCGGAGCTCGACGACGTGTTCCTGGCCGAAGTGTCGAACGACGGCGGCGGCAGCTGGGTGACGCTCGAATCGACGCCGAACGCGAACGAGTGGCAGACGCAGAGCTTCTTCCTGGAGCAGTTCGTGCCGCTCACCGACGCGATGCGCCTGCGCCTGACGATCGCCGACGAGCCCAACAACGACATCACCGAGGCCGCGCTCGACGACGTCGTGCTGCGCACGCTGAGCTCGCTGCCGACGCTCGGCGCGTGGGGACCGAGCACCTTCGGCTCGAGCGCGCGCCTCTTCGTCGACGGCCCGCCGTCGGTCTCGTTCACGATCGCGCGTTCGACGCAGGCGAACGGCGGAGTCGTCGTCTCCGGCGTCGACGGTCTCTCGTACCTCGACGGCAGCGTGCAAGTCGTCGCGAGCGGCACGACCGACGCGAACGGTCGCGCGCGGATCACCTGGACCGTGGCGTCGGGCTCGCCGCTCTACTTGCAGGCGGCATTCGACGAAGGCGGCCCGCAAGCCGCCTTCTCGAACCTCGTCACGCTGCAGTAGCGACCTTCACAGGCCGTAGTGCCCCTTCCAGCTCGCGACGTGGGCGAGCAGGTTGTTCTCGAGCCGTGAGCCTGGCTGCGCGCCGCGTCGCGCCGCTTCGAGGTGCTTGCGGTATCGCTCCTGCACGGCTTCGTCGCCCCCATTCGAGAACATCGCCGGATGAGCGGCGAGCGCCGCGGCGAACTCGATCGTTCCGATCTGCTCGTTCTTCTCCTCGCGTGCGCGCTCGAGCGCTGTCTTGAAGTAGCCGTAGCCTTCGATGCGATCGGCGACGCCGGCGCGGTAGTCGATGTCGACGCCCGCTTGGCGGAAGCACGCGACGAGGTACGCGATGTCGAACCACGCGGTCGATTCCTTCGAGCCGACCGCGGTTCGATCGAGCAGCGCGAGCGCGCGCTCGCCGACGAGCTCCCACGCGAGATTCTTGTCCCGCTTCGTGTAGAAGACCGCGCGCCGCAGCGTCTCCATGCGCACGACCAGGTCGGTCTCGGTCTTGAGGATCTCGGCGACGTCCGAGGCGAGCCGCGTGCGGTCGTACTTCACCTCTCCCTTCTCCCACGGCAGGCTGCGCGCGCCTCCGATGTCGAACTCGTGACAGATCATCGGCGCTCCGAGAATCGGGCGTGCGGGCGCGGAAAAGCTCGGCGCGGCGAGCGCGGCGAGCACGAGGACGAGACTCCAGATCTTCATGGATGGGCTCCTTTCGGTCGACGAAGGAGCGGACGGACGCGCCCGGTGCGGTGTTAGCGAGCTTCGCGCGTCCGTAGAATCCGCAAGCATGTCGAAGGTCGAGGGAATGCTGACGCAGGGCGAGCTCGCGACGCGCGTCGCGGCGGGCGAGATCGAGACCGTGCTCGTCGCGTTCACCGACCACTACGGCCGGATGATGGGCAAGCGCTACGAGGCGGAGTTCTTCCTCGAGGAAGCCGCGCAGCACGGCAGCCACGCGTGCGACTACTTGCTCACCGTCGACATGGAGATGAACCCCGTCCCGGGCTATCGCTTCGCGAACTGGGAGCGCGGGTACGGCGACTTCCAGCTGCAGCCGGATCTCTCGACGCTGCGCGTCGCGAGCTGGCTCGACAAGACGGCGCTCGTCTTGTGCGACGTGCTCGACACGAAGACCGGCAAGTCCGTCGCGGTCGCGCCGCGCTCGATCCTGCGCGCGCAGGTCGAGCGCGCGGCGAAGGGCGGCTTCGCGCCGATGGCCGCGTCCGAGCTCGAGTACTTCTTGTTCACGGACTCGTTCAAGGACGCGGCGGCGAAGGGCTACCGCGCGCTCGAGCCCGTCGGCTGGTACCTCGAGGACTACCACGCGCTGCAGGGCGCGCGCTCGGAGTTCTTCCACGCCGAGGTGCGCCGTCGCTTGAAGCGCTCGGGCGTTCCGGTCGAGAACTCGAAGGGCGAATGGGGACTCGGCCAACACGAGCTCAACGTGCGCTACGCCGAGTCGCTCGCGATGGCCGATCGCCACGCCGTCTACAAGCAGTGCTTGAAGGAGACCGCGGACGAGCTCGGCGTCAGCGTCACGTTCATGGCGAAGTTCGCCGCGGACCAAGCCGGCTCGAGCTGCCACATCCACTTGAGCCTGACGAAGAGCGGCAAGAACGCGTTCCCGGGCAAGAAGAAGCTCGGACCGATCGCGTGCTCCGACGTGTTCCGCTGGTTCCTCGGCGGATGGATCGCGCACGCGCCCGAGGTGATGTGCTTCTACGCGCCGACGGTGAACTCGTACAAGCGCTACCAATCCGGCTCGTGGGCGCCGACGCGCCTGGCGTGGAGCTTCGACAACCGCACCGGCGGATTCCGCGTCGTCGGCGACGGACAAAGCCTGCGCATCGAGTGCCGCATCCCCGGCGCCGACTGCAATCCCTACCTCGCGCACGCGGCGTCGCTCGCGTCGGGTCTCGACGGCATCGCGAACGAGATCGAGCCGCCGCCGATCTTCGAAGGCGACATCTACGCCGCCGACAAGCTGCCGCGCGTGCCGCGCTCGCTCGCCGAAGCGACGGAGAGGTTCGCGTCGAGCCCGTTCGCGAAGCGCGCGTTCGGCTCGGACGTCGTCGAGCACTACGCGCACTTCTACCGGAGCGAGCAGGAAGCGTTCGACAAGGCCGTCACCGACTGGGAACGGCAGCGCTACTTCGAGCGCATCTAACCCGGGACGACCGGCTCCTACTCCCTTCTGCGGAGCGCTTCTCCTCGCGGGCGGACCTATCCTGGACGTGGATGGGTTGCGATCCGACACCTCCCGCGGGGCTTGGACGGAGCGAGTGGCTGCTCGCCGAGCTGCGTCGACCCGAGGCTTACGCGGCGCCCGTCGCCGAAGTCGAGGTGCGACGAACGCTCGTGTCGCTGCTCCTCTTCGCCGGCGATCGCGTCTACAAGCTCAAGCAGGCCGTCGATCTCGGATACATCGACGCCACGACGCTCGAGCGCCGGCGCGCACTGTGCGAGGAGGAAGTGCGACTGAACGCGCCGCTCGCGCCGGGCGTCCACCTCGGCGTCGTGCCGATCCGGCGCGGCGCCGACGGACGCTTGGTCGTCGGCGGGGAAGCGGGCGAGATCGTCGAGTACGCGGTCGAGATGGTGCGGCTGCCGGAGGAGAGCATGCTGGCGCGGCTGCTCGAGCGCGGCGAGATCGACAACGAGCCGATGAACGCGCTGGCCGAGCTCTTGTCCGCGTTCCATCGCTCCGCCGCGACCGGCGCCGGCGTCGACGAGTTCGGAACGCCGGCGGGCATCGAGGTGAACGTCGAGGAGAACTTCAGGCAGCTCGCGCCGTTCGTGCATTCTGCGGAGGAGGCGGCGGCCGCGGGATTCGCCGTGATCTCGAAGGCGCAGCACGCCTTCCTGCGCGATCGAGCTCGCGAATTCCTCGAGCGCCAGCGCGAGCTCTTGCAGCGCCGCGTCGCGACGGGACGGATCCGCGAAGGCCACGGTGACCTGCACGCAGGGAACGTGTGCCTCCTGCCCGAGCGCGTCGTCATCTACGACCGCATCGAGTTCAACCGGCGGTTTCGTTGCTTGGACGTGGCGAACGACATCGCGTTCCTGGCGATGGACCTCGACTTTCGCGGCTACCCCGGGTTCGCGAGCTACTTCGCTTGGCGCTACCGCGAGATCGCCGGCGATCCGGAGCTGTCGCAACTCGTCGATTTCTACAAGGGCTACCGTGCCATCGTCCGAGCCAAGGTCGCGGCGCTTCAGGGCGGCGCCGGCGACATGGCGCGCGCGGCGCGCGAAGCGCTGCGGGCCGAGTCGATGCGCTACGTGCACCTGGCCGTCGGATACGAGCTCCGCCCCACGCTGATCCTGCTCATGGGCTTGCCTGCGAGCGGCAAGACGTTCCTCGCGGAGCGCGTCGCGCACCCGCTGCGCGCCGCGCTGTTCCACAGCGACGAGCGGCGCAAGCGGCTGTCGGGTGTTCGCGCGGGGACCCGCGCGGGCGGCGAGTGGGGCCGCGGGCTGTACGCGCTCGAGTCGCGGCAGCTCACGTACCGCTCGCTGCTCGCCGATGCGACGCGAACGCTCGCCGCGGGACGCTCGGCGATCGTGGACGCGACGTTCACGCGACGCGAGTTCCGCCGGATCTTCGTCGACGCGGCGGAGCGCATGGGCGTCCCCTACTGCTTCCTGTGCGTGCGCGCTCCGGAAGCGACCGTGCGAGAGCGCATGGCGGCGCGAGCGCGCGCGGGCGGCGCGTCGGACGCCGATTTCGAGGTGTACTTGCGCGAGCGCGACGCCTTCGAGCCGCCCGACGAAGTGCCGGCCGGGCACGTGGTCACCGTCGACTCCGGCGCGCAAACGCCCGAGGAGTGCGTGTCCGCGCTGCTCGACGGGCGGATCGCGCTCGAACGCCGGAGATGACGGCGAGGCGCGTCCTTCCACGACCGGCGCCGCGCCGCGCGCGGAATCAAGTCCCGCGCGTCTTGCTCGCGACGACCGCGTACCCCAGGCACGCCTCGCCGTCGTCGCTGAACCGCTCCGCGATCGCGAACACCCCGTGCACCAGCGCGACGAAAGGAAGCACGAGCGGGGCGCGCCAGCGCGAGAGCCGGACGGAGCCGTCGCGCTGGCGCTCGCGCGCCGCGAAGGTGCGCACGAGCCACTGCGCGAGCAGGTGACCCGTCGTCGACGCGTAGTTCCCGCGCGGATCGACCGACTCGATCGCGAATCCGTGCCGCGCGAGGATCGCCGTGATCCCCGGCGGCGTGTAGCGCCAGAAGTCGTACGGCAGCGCGTGCATCGGCGCGAGGAACGGCACGGTGACGAGCAGCCGACCGCCCGGTCGCACGACGCGCGCGACCTCGCTCATGCAATGCTCGGGATCGGGCACGTGCTCGAGCGTCTCGAGCAGGAGCACGGTGTCGAACGCGCCGTCGCGGAACGGCAGGCGGCGCGCGTCGCCCCACACGTCGACGGCCCCGCGGAGGTACGCGACGAGCTCGCCGCTGATGCCGCGCGTCAGGTTTTCGCACGAGGCCGGGTACTCCAGGCCCACGTAGCGGCGCACGTGCGGCGCGAAGAGCGCGGCGTACGGGCGCTCGCCGACGCCGACGTCGAGCAGCGTGCCGCCCGCTCGCGGCGCGATCTTCGCGATGCCGCGCCGGAGCTGCCTCACGTCGAGCCAATACGGATTGAACGGCGAGACGCGGTACGCGCTGACCAGCCGTGCGAGGAGCGGCGGTCTGCGCGGCTTGACCGTGTCGATCGTCGCCGAGGTCATCGGCGCAGTGTAGAGAGACGCGGCCCTTGCAGGGAACGTCCGGAAATGCGCAGCATGTCGTCGACGCCATGAGCGCACCGCGCATCGCCATCACGACGTACGGCAAGAACGAGGACGAGAAGTTCACGCTCCAGGCGAAGTACGTCGACGCGGTGCGGCGCGCCGGTGGACTGCCCTACCTCCTGGCGCCGGGCGAGACGCGCCTCGCCGAGTGGCTCGAGATCGTCGACGGGATCGTCCTGACCGGCGGGCCCGACGTCGATCCGCTCGCGTACGGCGGCGAGACCCACGCGACGATCTACGGCGTCGACCGCGTGCGGGACGAGAGCGATCTCGCGCTCGTGAACCGCATCGTCGAGTCGAAGACGCCGGCCCTGTGCATCTGCCGCGGCGCGCAGGTGCTCAACGTCGGGCTCGGCGGAACGCTGATCGGCCACCTGCCCGACGAGGTCGGCGAATCGGTGCTGCACCGCGGGCCCAATCGCGAGTACGTCCCCCATCCCGTGCACGTCGCGGGCGGCACACGCCTGTCGCGCATCCTGGGACAGCGCGAGGTCAGCCCGGCTTCGTCGCACCATCAAGCGATCCGCGAGGTCGGCCGCGGCCTCGCGGCCGTCGCCAAGGCGCCCGACGGAACGATCGAGGCCGTCGAGATGCCCGACCATCCCTGGCTCGTCGCCGTGCAGTGGCATCCCGAGCACACGGCGCACGAGGATCCGGTGCAGCAGCGGTTGTTCGACGCGCTCGTCGAAGCCGCGCGCGGCCATCCGTCGGCGCGCTGACGCGCGCCGTCACCCGGAACATCG
>CAZQHA010000209.1:0-7971 GCA_964592795.1 uncultured Planctomycetaceae bacterium
TTCGAGGTCGAGCCCGCGCACCGCCTCGACCGGCGGCTTGCCGGCGTACGTCTTGCGCAGCGAGCGGCACACGATCGCGGGAGACATGGGGGGCGAAATCATAGTGCATCGCCGCGCACGCCGACCGCGCGTGATGTGAAGGTCTTGTCGATTCGCCGAGCTCCGCTTAGCTTTCGCCGCGCTTGACGCGACACCCCGAAGGCTTGGTGCTGGGCACGGACAAGAAGCTGCGCTGCGCGTGGTGCGCGTCGTCGCCGGACTACGTGGCGTACCACGACGAAGAGTGGGGGCGGCCGGTCCGCGACGATCGGCGACTCTTCGAGAAGATCTGCCTCGAGGGTTTCCAATCGGGCCTCAGCTGGCTCACGATCCTGCGCAAGCGCGACAACTTCCGCCGAGCGTTCGCGGACTTCGACTTCCGCCGAGTGGCGCGGTTCGGCGCCAAGGACGTGAACGTTCTCCTGAAGGATGCGGGGATCGTCCGCCACCGCGGCAAGATCGAGTCGACGATCCACAACGCGCGGCGTGCCTGCGAGCTCGTCGACGAGCACGGGTCGCTCGCCGCGTACTTCTGGCGGTTCGAGCCCGCGCCGGAGGATCGGCCCAAGCGGATGACGTGGGCCGTGCTGCGCGAGATCTCGCAGACGCCGCAATCGAAGGCGCTGTCGAAGGACCTGAAGAAGCGCGGCTGGACCTTCGTCGGCCCGACGACGGTCTACGCGTTCATGCAGGCGATGGGGCTCGTCAACGACCACATCGACGGCTGTCATCGGTCGCCGACCTCCGCTCGCAAGCGCGCGTAGACCGCGTGCCGCGGACGCGCGATGGAGCCGGCTTCGACGGCGCGCAGCACGCCGCACTCGGGCTCGACGAGGTGCGAGCAGTCGCGAAACCGGCACGTGCGCGCGGCAGCGGTGAAATCGGGAAAGTACGTCGCGAGGCTCGCGCGGTCGATGCCCCACAAGCCGAATTGACGCACGCCCGGCGTGTCGACGATCTCCGTTCCAGGCCAGGCTTCGCGCAGCGACGAGCTCGTCGTCGTGTGGCGGCCGCGGCCGTCGGAAGCGCGGACGTCTCCCGTTGCGCGCGTTCCTTGGGGATCGAGCGCGTTCGCGAGCGACGACTTGCCGACGCCGCTGTGTCCAACGAACACGCAACGCTTGCCGCCGAGAAGCGTGCGCAGCTCTTCGATGCCGGTGCGGCGCGCGGCCGACGCCAGCGCGAGCGGCACGCCCAGAGCGCGCATCGTTCCCGCCGCGTCGTCGAGAGTCTGGCGCAGGTCCTCGCCGGCGAGGTCCACCTTGTTGATGCACACGATCGGCGCCACGCCGCCGAACGCGACGGCGACCAGCATCCGATCGACGAACGCCGGCTTGTACGCGGGCTCGGCCGCCGACGTGACGATCACGGCGACGTCGACGTTCGCGGCGAGGACGCGCTCTCGCCGCGGATCGGCGGGATCGGGCCGCGACAGGCGCGTGCGCCTGGGCCTCAGCGCGCGGACGATCGCCGTGCGATCGCCGACGCGCTCGATCACCGCGACGTCGCCGACGACCGCCGATCCGTCGCGTGCGCCGACGAGCGCATCGAGCTCGCCGCCGGCGTTGCGCACTCGGACGCTCGTGCGCGCCACCGCGACGATCGTGGCCTCCTCGCCCGCGACGTCGCCGTCGATCGGGAGCTCCGGCGGAGCCTGCGCGTCGCGACGGACGCGCGGCGACTGCATCGATTCGTGCTCGTCCGCATCGTCGTCCCATGACCGCGCGCGCGGGCGATCGCGCCGCTTCTCGGCGTTCCTCGCGCGCGTCGCCTCGCGCCGCTGCTTCTTCTCGTCGTAGCTCGGCTCCTTGCCGACGCTCTTCAAGAGCCGCTTGCGCAGCTCGTCCTTGCCGTTCGGATCCATGGAAATCGTCCCCGTCCTCCGTTGCACTCGTCGTTCGTCGATGCGATCGGAAGCGAGGCTTCGCGGTCGCGGCTGGAGCGCTCGCGGCGGCGTGCGAACGAATCGCACGGACGGACCGGGAGCGCAGCGCTCGGTGGAGCGCACGATCGAGCTCTCGGCCTCGCACGCGGCGCGCGGGCGCCGCGGATTCGACTCTTACGCGAGGCCGGAGGCGCGGATGACGGACTCTTGCTTCGTCATGGAGGCCTCCCGGTCGGGGATCGTGGAATCCTACCCCGAGCTTTGGTGAAGGCCAGCGGGCACTGCTAGGTTCGACGCTTCCATGGCGTCGCCTCCCCACGCGGCCCGCTCGCTCCGCCGGCTCGAGCGCATCGTGCACGCATTCGACGCCGGCTTCGCGGCCCAGAAGCTCGCCCTCATCCACGAGCTGTCGAGCGCGCGACTGCGCCGCGCCAAGGACGTGCTCGCGCTCCACGAAGCGCTGATCTTCCTGCGCGCGTATCCGGACGACGGGCGAGTCCTCGACGCGTGTGAGCGGGAGCTCCAACGCTTCGACCGACGCGCGGACTTGAAGCGATTCCGCGGGGAGCTCGTCGACTCGGGCATCGCCGGCACCGAGATCGGCTACCGCTTCTATGCGCCGACGGCGAGCCGGCTCGCGGAGCGCTTCGGCTCCGCGCTGCGCGTCGATTGGGACGAGTTCGACCACGAGGATCTGCTCGCCCGCAACCTGTGGATGCTGGTGCTGTGGGGCGAGTCGAGCGCGCTCGACGACGAGTCGCTGACGGTGCGCGAGCAGGTCGAACGCCTGAAGGGCCCCCGGGAGAGCGACGCCGAGTTCCTGATCCGCCGCATCGGCGCGCTGCCGATGCACGTGTTCGCGCGCGAGCGGTTCGCGGACGAGCTCGATCTACCGCTGCGGCTCCTGCCGACGCCCAAGACGCCGTCGCGCAGCCGTGCGCGCTTCCTCACGGGGACACCCGTGTTCCAGCGCACGCCGCTCCGGCGCGGGCGGCCCGATCTCGCGCAAGAAGTCCGGCGGCCGCCGGACGCGGTGCACGAGGTGTCCGTCGCGCGCGGTCGCGAGCTCGTCCGGCTCGCGCGCGACGCGATGGTCACGCGCGCGCGCGATCTCGAGGCGTTCATGCACGCGGACGAGCGCGACGTGCGCCTCGTCGACTGCGGAGAGGGGCTCCAGTTCGCGGTGATGGGCGTGCGGCCCGAGCGCCGTCTCCTGCTCGAATCGGTGTACGGTTTCGTCACGCTGAAAAACGGCGTGCCCATCGGATACGTGTTGGTGAGCACGCTCTTCCGCTCGGCCGAGGTCGCGTACAACGTGTTCGACGCCTACCGCGGCGCGGAGGGCGCGCACGTGTACGCGCGCGCGCTGGCGACCGCGCGCGCGCTGTTCGACGTCGACACGTTCATGGTGCCGCCGTACCAGCTCGGGTACGAGAACGAGGAAGGGCTCGCGTCGGGCGCGTGGTGGTTCTACCAGAAGCTCGGGTTCCGTCCGCGCGCGAGCGAGCCGCGTCGGCGGATGCAGCGCGAGCTCGCGCGCATGCGACGCTCGCCCGGGCACCGTTCGACGCGCTCGACGCTCGAGTCGCTCGCCGCGCACAACCTCTACTTCGACCTCGGCCGGCCGCGCGACGACGTGCTGGGGGAATTCCCGCTCGACCGGATCGGCGCCGCGATCACCCGCTATGTCGCGCGACGGTTCGGCGCGGATCGCGAGCTCGCGGTCGACGTGTGCGCGGACGAGACCGCGAACCTCCTCGGCCAGCGCGCGTGGCGCCGGCTGCCTGCGAGCGAGCGCACGTCGTTCGAGAGATGGGCGCCGCTCGTCGGCGCGATGCCCGAGGTGGCGCGTTGGAGCACGCGCGACCGTCGCGCTCTCGGCGCGATCGCGCGCGCGAAGGGTGCGCGTCGAGAGTCCGACGCGATCCGACTCATCGACGGGCACGCGCGACTGCGGGCCGCGCTGCGCCGCTTGGCCGGAGCTCGATGAACGCGTCCACGCGCACGAGCGTGGCGGCCAGCGCGGCCCTCGTCGGGTTCGCCGCGAACTCGCTCTTGTGTCGCGCGGCGCTCGGCGCGCGCGCGATCGATGCTTGGTCGTTCACCGGCGTGCGCTTGGTCAGCGGGGCCCTCGTCTTGTTCGTGCTCACGCGCGTGACATCGAAGTCGCGTGGAGAGGAGAGCTCCGGCGGGAGCTGGGCTTCCGCCGCGGCTCTGTTCACGTACGCCGCGGCGTTCTCGCTCGCGTACTTGCGGCTCTCGACCGGCGTCGGAGCGCTCGTCCTGTTCGCGACCGTGCAAGCGACGATGATCGGCGTTGGGATCTTTCGCGGCGAGCGGCCGAGCGGCGGCGAGTGGGTGGGGCTTGCGATCGCGTTCGCGGGTCTCGTGCTCTTGACGCTGCCCGGCGCGGTCGCACCCGATCCCGTGGGCGTCGCGCTGATGTCGCTCGCCGGCGCCGCGTGGGGGATCTACTCGCTGCGCGGGCGCGCGAGTCGGTCGCCGCTCGCCGCGACTGCCGCGAACTTCGCGCGCAGCGTGCCCATGGCGCTCGCGGGACTGGCGATCGGATGGTCGTCGGCGCACGCGTCGTCGCGCGGCGTGTGGCTCGCCGCGACTTCGGGCGCGGTCGCGTCGGGGCTCGGCTACAGCCTCTGGTACCTCGCGCTCCCGGGACTCACCGCGACGCGCGCGGCGGTGATCCAGCTCACCGTGCCGGTGCTCGCCGCGTTCGCGGGCGTGCTCGTGCTCGGCGAGAGCATCCGGGCCCGTCTCGCGATTGCCGGCGCGATGATCCTCGGAGGCGTGGCGATCGCGGTGCTGCGCAAGCGCCGAGCGTCGCGTTAGCATTCTCGGCCCACACTCCAACCGAGGAACTCACCATGCTCGAAGTCGGTCGTCCCGCTCCGCCCTTCTCGCTTCCGTCCACGTCCGGCCGCAGCGTGTCGCTCGGCGATCTGCGCGGGCGCAAGACGGTCCTCTACTTCTATCCCAAGGACGACACGCCGGGATGCACGCGGGAAGCGTGCGACTTCCGCGACAACCTCGCGCGCGTGCGCTCGGCCGGCGCGGAGGTGTTCGGCGTCTCGAAGGACGGCGGCGCGTCGCACGCGAAGTTCAAGAAGAAGTACTCGTTGCCGTTCGAGCTCCTGACGGACGAGGGCAACGCGGTCGCGAAGGCGTACGGCGCGTACGGCAAGAAGGTGCTGTACGGCAAGGAGACCGTCGGCACGATCCGATCGACGTTCCTGATCGACGAGAAGGGTCGCGTCGCGAAGATCTGGTCGCCCGTGAAGGTCGACGGACACGTGGACCGCGTGCTCGAGGCGCTCGCCGGCAACGACGAGAAGCCGAAGGCGATCGCGCCCGCGAAGAAACCCGCGAAGAAGTCGGCGGCGAAGAAGACCGTCAAGAGGAAGCTCGCGCGCTGACGGCGACGAAACGAGAGAGCACCGCGTGAGCGGTGCTCCCCCGTCCAGCCTCCTTCTTCGACCGCGTCGTCAGTACGTCTTGTTGCCGACCTTGATGTTGTTGACGACCTGCTTCACACCGTCGGTGTTCCAAGCCAGACGCTCGGCTTCGTCCTTCTGCGCTTGCGTGTCGACGCGGCCCGTCAAGTAGACGACGCCTTCGTCGGTGTTCACGGAGATGTCGAACGCCTTCACGTCGGGATCCCCGATGTACTTGGTCTTCAGCGAGCTCGTGATGCCCGCGTCGTTGATCTGGCTCTTGGTGGACTGATTGCTCTTGCAGGACTGGAGCGCGGGCGCCGCCGCCAAGACGAGGCCTCCGAACGCGAGAGCGACGAGTGATCTGGGTTTCATTGGGTTCATCTCCTGAGCAGGGGGTCGTGGATGCTCGCGCGACGCGAGCACGATTCGTGCCAGTCGAGAAGCGCGAAGGGACGCCAACCGGAGAACGAACATCGGTCGGCGCCCTCGCGAATTCCCCTCCTTCGAGTCCAGGACATCAGGATTGGCTGCCCACCTTGATGTGGTTGACGACCTGCTTGACTCCCTCGGTATTCCAAGCGATGCGCTCGGCCTCGTCCTTCTGCTGTTGCGTGTCGACGCGGCCGGTCAGATAGACGACGCCTTCCTCGGTGTTCACCGAGATGTCGAACACCTTCACGTCGGCGTCACCCACGTACTTCGCCTTGACCTTGCTCGTGATCGTTGCGTCGCTGACCTGCTCGGTGACCGGTTGATTGCTCTTGCAGGATTGGAGGGCCGGCGTGAAGCACAGCGCCGATCCGGCGATGGCGAGCGCAACGAGAGATTTGAAGTTCATCATCAGCTCCTTCGCGTTGGTTTTCTGGAGATGGCCACCGGCGTTTGCACGATTCGTGCCAGAAGTCCGCGCTACCGAGAACTCGCGAAACGAGACGTGGGACTGCGACTTGCGAAGTCGCGCGATCGCGAGAACGCGAATGCACGAGACGACTCCGCGATCGATGGAACCCCGGAGCCGCACGTGCACGTTTCTACAGGCTACAACGCGCGCATCGAGGCACAGTCATGGCCGATCGGATGATCTGGAAGGGAACGCTCTCGTTCGGACTGGTGGAGATCCCCGTCGGTTTGGTGGCGGCGGAGACGCCGAGCGAGATCAAGCTCTCCTTCCTCGACCGGCGCGATTTCTCTCCCGTCGGGTACAACCGTTACAACAAGACGACCGGCGAGGACGTGCCGTGGTCGGAGATCGTCCGCGGGTACGAGCACGAGAAGGGCGAGTACGTCGTGCTGAGCGACGCCGACCTGAAGCGGGCCAATCCCAAGCTGACGCAGACGATCGAGATCATGGCCTTCGTCGACGCCGCCGACATCGAGCCGATCTACTACGAGAAGCCGTACTACTTGGAGCCGCTCAAGAAGGGCAAGGGCTACGTGCTCCTGCGCGAAGCGCTGCAGAAGACGAAGAAGGTCGCCATCGCTCGCGTCGTGATCCGCACGAAGGAGCACATCGCCGCGGTGGGCGTGCGCGGGAAGGCGCTCGTGCTCTATCTATTGAGGTACGCTCAAGAAGTGCGATCGGCCGAGGACCTGGACGAGGTCGACGTCGATCTCGCCGACGTCGGCGTCAAGCCGAAGGAGGTCGAGATGGCCAAGCGCCTGATCGAGGACATGGTCACCGAGTGGAAGCCTGCGGCGTACACGGACGACTATCACTCCGAGCTCATGAACGTGATCGAGAGCAAGATCCAATCGGGCGACATGCACACGCTCACGCCCGAGGAGGAAGCGCCCAAGCGAAAGCGCGGCGAGATCATCGACTTGATGCCGCTGCTCGAGAAGAGCATCGATGCCGCGCGTCGCTCGCGCAGCGGGCGCAGTCGCCCGGTCGCGGCGCGGAGCACGAAGCGCGTGCGCGAGCGCAAGCGACCGGCGCGCCGCCGCCGCACGGGGTGAGCGGGTGAGCCTGCGCGAGTACCAGCACAAACGCGACTTTCGCCGCACCGCGGAGCCCGCCGGCAAACGCCGGAGCCCCAAGCGCAAGGGACGCAGCTTCGTCGTCCAAAAGCACGCCGCGAGCCGCTTGCACTACGACTTCCGCCTCGAGCACGACGGCGTCCTGAAGAGCTGGGCCGTGCCGAAGGGCCCGAGCTTCGATCCGTCCGTGAAGCGGCTCGCGATGCAGGTCGAGGATCACCCGATCGAGTACGGCGCGTTCGAGGGCACGATTCCGAAGGGCGAGTACGGTGGCGGGACCGTGATGCTGTGGGACCGCGGCGAGTGGATTCCCGACGGCGATCCCGGCGCCGGATTGCGCAAGGGCGCGCTGAAGTTCGAGCTCGCCGGCGAGCGGCTGCGCGGCAAGTGGGCTCTGATCCGGATGCAAGGCAAGTCGAGCGACGAGGAGGGGCGCGCGTGGCTGCTGGTGAAGGAGAAGGACGAGTTCGCGCGCACGAGCGCGTCGTTCGACGTCACCGCCAAGGCGACGCGCAGCGTGACGACGAAGCGCAGCATGGATGAGATCGCCGAGCAGGAAGGCGGCGAGCCGGCGCGAAAGAACGGGAAGCGCAAGTCGATCTGGCATTCGAACCGACC
>CAZQHA010000210.1:0-7962 GCA_964592795.1 uncultured Planctomycetaceae bacterium
GGCGGACGCGCCGGCCGCTCTCGTCGAGCACCGGCATGCGCCACTGATATCCGTCTTGGACGTAGAGATCGACCACGGGCTCTCCGCTGATCGCGTCGACGACTTGGAACACGAGCGCGGTCTCGGGCTGGTACGGCAGCTCGACGCCGACGTCGCCGCCCTTCGCCGACACGATCTGCGTCCGGCGGCGACCGGTCCAGCCGCGCTCGCCGTCGCGCGCGCTGACGGAATATGGCGCGCCGGGCGAAAGACCCTTCAGCACGAACGTCCCGTCGCTCCCGACGCGCGCCTGGCGCGGATCGCTGGGCGCCCCGGACGTGCGCTCGAGGATCTCCATCTCGCCCAGGCCCGCGCTCGATGCGCGCGGCAGCGCGCGCACCCACAGGTTCTTCAATCCGTCCGCCGGAGCGCGCACGACGCGGCCGCGGATCTCCGTGCCTTCCGCGAGCACGAACTCGAGGCCCGACACCGTGTCGCCCGGGCGATCGGCCTCGCCTTCCTCGGTCTTGTCCGGATGGTCCTCGGACGTGACGAGGATCTTCCACGGTCCGCTCGCAAGCTGGTCGACGACGAACGCTCCGCGTTCGTCGGTGGTCGCGACCGGAACGCCGCGCGGCCCGCCGAAGAACGCGAAACCGTCGGCGCGCGGCGGCACGCGCAGGAGCGTCGCGCCCGCGACCGGCCGGCCGGCGTGGTCGACGACACGGCCCTTCAAGATCACGCTCGGCTCGAGCGACACGTCGCCGACGTCCTGTCGCGCGCCGGCGATCGCGCGCTCCGCGTCGTACGGCGCGAAGCCCCCCGCGCGCACGGCGAATCGGACGGCGCTCTGGGCACGCGGACGGAGCTCGAAGCGGCCGTCGGCTCCGGTCTTGGTCTCGACGCGCCGCGACCACGGAGCCGATTCCGGATCGGCGAAGTCGAGCGGTTGCTCCCGCCCTCCGCCCGCGCCGTCGGCGTAGACGATCGCGTCCGCGACCGGGTTGCCCGCGCGGTCGATCACGCGGCCCGCGAGCGCGAACGCGCCGTCGCCGGACGCGGGCGCGGCGGCCGAACTCGCGCTCTTCGAGGCGGGCGCCTCGGCGACCGAGCCGGGCGAGACGTCGCGATCGGTGCGCTCGGCGGCGGGCGCCTCGAGCGCGGATTCCTGCGAGCTCGCGGCGCCGTGCGCGGGTGCGCTCGGCAGCGGCTCGGACGGCACGTGGGGCGCATCGCCGTGCTCCCCGACGAAGAGCCAAGCGGCGACGAGCAGGACGACGAGTGCGAGGCCGAGGGACATCGCGTGCAGGGGACGCATGGCATCGAGCTCCGGGGCTGGGGGACGGCGGCGTGTGGAAACGGGCGCGCGCTACGCGCCCCTACTGCGGTAGTTGGTCGACGGTTCGGCAACCTTGCGAGACTTGCACGGGTCGCACACGACATGGTGTCATCCGGCCTCGCCGTAAGACCAGTGCGCGATTCCTGTCGCGCAAGACGCGGAAGTGCAATGACTCGAAGGGTGACGCTCTGCGCGTGGATCGCGCTCGTCCTGCTCGCATCGACGCGCGTCGCGACGGCGCAGGCGCCGAAGCCCGGGGGCAAGTACTACGAGGACGCCACCGATCTCGGCTTCAAGATCAAGACGCCCGACGGCTGGGAGCTGATCCCGCCTGCGCCCGACGATCGAAACCTGATCGCGAAGTTCGACCCGGCGACGAACAAGACGATCCAGCTCACGCCCGACACGCTCCTGCCGCTGCACATGTGGCTCGTGAAGCTCGATCCCGCGCCGCCCGCCGGCGCGCACGAAAAAGGCGAGCAGGAGCGGCGCGTCCGTGGCGCGAAAGACCTGGAAGAGTGGCTCCGGTCGGAGACGTCGCGCGAGCTGAAGCTCACCTCGACGAAGGATCTGGAGGTCAACCGCGTACGGGCGATCGAGCACGTCTTCTCGGGCGGCAACGAGAAGCGCGGCGAGTTCAAGATCTACGCGGTGCTGTTCAAGCTGCACGACGACGCCGACGTGGCGCTCGTCTTCAACGGGCCGGGCGAGGCGAAGCGCTGGTCGAAGTACGAGATCGAGTTCGACAAGTTCGTCAAGACGTTCAAGCCGATCGACGTCAAGACGCCCGAGACGTCCGCCGCGGCCGGCGATTCGCTGCGCGACAAGCGCCGCGCGAAGCTGCAAGCGAGCGTCGCGACGACCCCGGGCTGGAAGCTCTCCGAGACGCCGAGCTACTTCATCATCTCGAACAGCGACGACCGCGAGTTCCTGGACGAGCTGAAGGAGCGGCTCGAGGCGATCCGCAAGTTCTACGAGACGGATTATCCCGCCGCGCGCGTCGCGGAGCTGCGCGCCGCCGCTCCGAGGACCGGCGACGGCCGCGACGAAAAGGATCCGGGGACGGAGGTGTCCAAATCGCTGACGGCGATTCCGCTCGAGGTGTCGCTCGAGATGTCGAAGACGAGCGTCGTGCGGGTGTGCGCGAACCGCGAGCAGTACGTGAGCTACGGCGGGCCGCCCTCGTCCGCGGGATTCTGGAATTCGGCGACCGAGGAGCTCGTGATCTTCGACGACAAGGCGTCCGGCGGTCGCAACAACACGTGGGCCACGCTCAACCACGAGGCGTTCCACCAGTACATCTTCTACTTCTACGGGAACATCGCGCCGCACAGCTGGTACAACGAGGGCACGGGCGACTTCTACTCCGGTTACCGCTACGGCCGGAACAAGAAGTTCACGCTCGAGAAGTTCGACTGGCGCGATCCACTGATCAAGGAGGCGCTGCGCGAGGGCCGATACGTGCCGTTGGACCAGTTCGTCCGCATGACGAAGCAGGAGTACTACGATCCCGCGACCGCGGGACGGAACTACGCGCAGGGCTGGTCGCTGATCTATTTCCTGCGCACGGGCAAGAAGAACAACGCCAAAGGGTGGAACCCCGCGTGGGACACGATCCTCGACACGTACCTGACCGTGCTCGCGTCCACCGGCAAGCTCGAGCAAGCCGTCGAGCAGGCCTACGCGGACGTCGACATGTCGGAGCTGGAGGCGGCGTGGATCGCGTACACGCGCTGACCGGCGCGCGGTGTCTCGCCGCGCTCGCGCTCGCCTTCGGCGCGGCGGCGTGCAAGGGGACGCTGACGCTCTCCGATCCGACGCTCGAGATCCGCACGCCCGGCGGCTCGGAGCTCGGCGTGTCCACCGATTACGGCGTCGTGTTCCTCGGGCGGACCGCGCAGGGCGGCCGCGCCCACATCACCGCGTGGTTCGGCGACGGGCCGAACATCGAGTCCGCGGTGATCGAGCCGATCGGCGGCGGGCTCTTCACCGCCGAGACCGAGATCCGTCTGCCGCCGGTCTCGATCTCGTTCGAGGATCCGCGGCCGGGCTCGCTCGTGCTCGTCATCGGCCGCACGGCGAGCGGCGCCTGGGAGCGCGAGGTCGAAGTCGTCGCCGATCCGCGCGTCGACGGCCTCCTGCTCCCGGTCTTGCGCGAGCTCGACGGCAAGATCGATCAGATCGGCGCGGGGGTGTACGTCTACCCCGACGACGAGGTCGAGAAGAAGAAGCTCGTCGGCCTCGTGTCGGGACGGCTGTCGCTCTCCGGTCCCGACGGCAGGCGCGAGTACCTCACCGTCATCGGTCCGCGCGACCTGTGGCGGCTCGTGACGCACCGGCGCGACGCCGAGCAGCGGCGACGCTGGGTCTACCGCGAAGACGTCATGTGACGCCGCGCGAGCGCGTCTTCCCCAGCGGCGGCGTCATCGCCGGCCAGGGGCCGCTCGTCGCGCGACGCGACTCGCCGTCGCGCGTCCGCAGGAGCTTGCGCGTGACGAACTGGTAGACGGGCTTGGCGCCGCGGCGCCACATCCACGCGAGGAGCGAGCGCCGGAGCCCGTGCCCGCTCCCGCGCGGCAGCGTCGACGGATCGCGATCGAAATCGCCGCGCCGCGCGTAGCGGCGCCGGTGCTTTTCGACGTGGCGCAGGTCCTCGCGCGTGCGCGAAGCGAAGAGGCGCGAGCCGGACGTGTGCCGGCTCGCGAGCTGGAAGTCGACGAGGCACGGATAGCCGTCGCGCGCGACGAGGATGTTCTGCTCCTTGTGCAGGTCGTTGTGGCACACGCCCTCCGCGTGCAAGCGCGCGACGAGCGCGTCCAGGTGATCGAAGAAGTCCTCCGGCAACCGATCGACCTGGTGCAGCGGCTCGCCGTCGATCCACGAGCGCAGGAGCACGTCGCCGCGCGCCGCGTCCGACACGAGCTTGGGCACGCCGTCGACCGCGGCCAGCGCCTCGAGCGCGCGGCGCTCGCGCGCGAGGAGCATCCGCGCGACGACGCCGCTGCCGGGGATCCGCCCGCCGCACGCGACGCGTCGCACGCACACGACGCCCCCGTCGAGCACGACGCGCTCGACGCGTCCGAGCGCATCGCGCTTCAGGATCTCGACGGCTTGCCCGTGATTCACGCGGGGCCTATTGTCGCGGCACACCGTCCTCGATCCACCCCGCGTGCAGATCGCCACCCAGAACCCGCCGGCCGATTCCGCGAGCACGGCCGGCGGCGGTCGCATCGTCGCGCGCGGGCTGTCGCGCCGCTTCGGTGCGAAGCGCGCGCTCGAACCGTTCGACCTCGACGTCGGACCGGGAGGGATCACGGGGCTCCTCGGTCCCAATGGGAGCGGCAAGAGCACGCTCCTGCGCTGCTTGATCGGCCTGGTGCGGCCGGACGCCGGCCGCGCGAGCGTCGACGGCGTCGCGCTCGACCGCGACGGCGTGGGGATCCGGCGGCGCTGCGCGTACGCGCCGGGCGAGATCGCGCTCTACGGCGAGCTGTCCGGGCGCGCCCATCTGGAATGGTGCCTGCGCGCGCGGGAAGCCTCGGCGTTCGCGCGTGCCGTGGACGTCGCGCGAGAGCTCGGCCTGCCGCTCGAGAAGAAGGTGCGCACGTACAGCCACGGCATGAAGCGACAACTGCTCTTCGCCGCGGCGCTCGCGCCGGACGTGCGCGTGCGCATCCTCGACGAGGCGACCGAGGGCCTCGACCCGTCGAAGCGCGGCGCGGTGCTCGAGCTCCTCGCCGCCGACGCCGCGCGCGGCACGACGATCCTCCTGTCGTCGCACCATCTCGGCGAGGTCGACCGCGTGTGCGACCGGTTGATCTTCGTGAACGAAGGGAAGAAGCTCGCTGACGAGACCGCGGGCGCGGTCGCCGCCCGCGCCCGGCGCACGGTGCGCTTCACGTTCGCCGAAGACGCCGACATGCCGCGCATCCGCTCCGAGATCGAGCGCATCGACCGAGCGCGCCTCGTCGTCGAGGGCGCGCGGATCGACGCGCACCTCGATCACGACGACGCCCGGGCGTTCATCGCCGCGGTCTGCGCGAGCGCGTCGATCCCCGGCCCGCGCTCGATCGAGTTCGGCGCGCTCTCGCTCGCAGAGGTGTACCGCGAGCTCTACGGCGTCGACGGCATCTGATGAAGCGCGAGCTCAAGATCGCGCTCGCGCGCGCGCTGGCGTACGGCATCGTGCTCGAGGCGATGCTCGTGGCCGCGATCCTCTACTGGCCGCAGTTCAAGCCCGTGATGGGCATGCTCAAGGCGTTCGTGCCCAGCTGGATGATCCGCGGCGTCTTCGACGCGCAGGACGCGGCCGGCGTCGCGGCGTACGTGAACCTGCAGCACTTCTTCAAGGGCTGCAACACGCTCGGCGTCGCCGTCGCCGTCCTGTTCGCGATGGGCGCCGTCGCCGGAGAAGCGCAGCGCGGCACGCTCGAGATCTGGCTCGCGCGCCCGCTGTCGAGGCGCCGCGTCCTGTCGGAGCGGTACGTCCTGGGCGCGCTGTCCGTGATGCTGCCGGTGTTCGCGACGAGCAGCACGATCCCCTGGCTCCTCGCGCGCGTCGACGAGTCGATGGGGATGTCGCCGCTGATGCTCTCGTCGGCGCACCAGGCGCTCTTCCTGCTGGCGATCTACAGCGCGACGTTCTTCTGCTCGTGCATCGGCCACCGGCCGCTCACGATCGCGTTCGTGATGCTCGGCGTCACGTCGTTCCAGCTCGCGATCTACCTCGTGCAGGACGTGACGAAGTGGTCGCTGTTCCGCCTCGTCGACGTGCGCGTGTTCGGCGGAATCCAGGCGCGCGGGAGCCTCGACGCGACGATCGCGCTCTCCCTGCTGGCGTTCTCCGCGGTGTGCTTCGTCGCGTCGCAGCTGGCGTTCGCGCGGCGCACGCCGTAGCGTCACGTGAGGCGCGCCAAGAAGGCTCGCCACGCCCACGCCCGCGCGTGCGTCCGCTGGTAGCGCGCCACCCCGCGCGCGAGCTCGCCCGCGTGCCGGAAGCTCGAGTTCGCTTCCTCGCGGCGGCCCAGCGCCCGCAGCGCGCGGCCGCGCCGGTACGCGCTCTCGGCGTTCGCGCCGTGGTCGTGGTCGAAGTGATCGAGCACGCGCAACACCTCCTCGTGCCTCCCCGATCGCGCGTACGCCTCCGCGAGCCGCAGCGCGAGCGCGCCGTACGCGTGCTCGCGATCGATCGCGGCGGCGCGCTCGAGCTCGAGGGCGGCGTCGGCCGCGCGACCGCTCGCGAGCAGCGCGCTGCCGAGTCGGTAGCGCCACTCGACGGAATCCGGTTCGCCCTTCACCGCGTGCTCGAGGGGCGCGATCGCGGCCTTCGGTCTCCCGCTCGAGAGCAGGAGCGCGCCGAGCTTGCCCTGGTTGTGCGGCGTCTCGACGTGACCGAGCTCGCGGCGCCGGCGCGCGAAGCGCGAGCGATCGATCGCCACGACCGTGAGCTTCGAGAGGACCGCGCTGACGAGGATCGCCGCGCCCCAGAAGCCGAGGATCGGGATCTGGAAGATCGCGCCGACGATCGGGACGTGCCGCAGGAGCTGCACGACGACGAGCACGACGACGAAGAACCCGATCAGGCGGAGCATGGGTGGACCTCAGGTTACGCGACAGGATCGTCAAGGCGGAGGCGCTTCCCTAAGCTGCGCGCCCGCCGATGAGCGCCGTGAACTCGAGCCTCGCCGCCGACTCGGACGCGCCGCGCGCGCGTCGCGGAACGCCGCCGCGCCTGGTCGTGGCGCGCGAGCTCGCGCGCGCCATCGGAGGAGTCGCGGTCCTGCCGGTGCGCGCCGCCGGATACTTCCTCGCTCGAGACGCGCTGCGAGCCCAGATCGCGCGCGATCTGTCGCATCCGGCGCAGATCGAGCCGGCGCACGTGCCGACCGCGCTGCCGTCCCGGCCGCTGCGCGTCTTCGTGTCGGCCGCGGAGGCGAGCGGCGAGGTGCACGCGCGCGCGCTGGTGCGCGCGCTTCGCAAGCTGTGCGCGAGCCGCGGCGCGCCCGCGCCGTCGTTCACGGGGCTCGGCGGAGCGCGCCTCGCCGAGGAAGGCGTCGATCTCATCGGACGGCCGGTCGATCGCGCGAGCATGGGCCTCTCCGATCCGCTGAAGAACCTCGGTTTCTACGTCGGGCTCGTCGAGCGCTCGGCGGCTCATCTGCGCGAGCTCGGCGCGGACGTGTTCCTTCCCGTCGACTCCCCCGCTCTCCACGTGCCGCTCGCGCGCGCCGCGAAGGCGTACGGCGTCCCGGTCGCGCACTACGTCACGCCGCAGTACTGGGGCTGGGCGCCCTGGCGCGTGCACGGATACCGCGGCGCGGTCGACCTCGCGCTGACGATCCTGCCGTTCGAGCCGCCGTGGTTCGAGCGTCACGGCGTCCACACCGCGCACGTCGGACATCCATTGCTCGACGCGCTCGAGCACGTTCCGGCCACGTCCGCCGGAGAGGACGCGCGCGAGCTCGTGCTCCTGTGCGGCAGCCGTCACGCGGTGATCGAGCGCAACCTCGCGTGGATGCTCCGAGTCGCGGCGCGGCTGCGCGAGTCGCTGGGCGACGTTCCCGTCGTCGTCGCGCACGAGGATCGAGCGCTCGAGCCGCGGCTCGCCGCCGAGGTCGAGCGCGCGGGCGCGCGCGGTTGGGCGC
>CAZQHA010000211.1:0-7942 GCA_964592795.1 uncultured Planctomycetaceae bacterium
CGAACAGCGGGAGCCCCAGGATCGACGTGTCGGGCGGTTCCTCGCCGAACTCCGACGTGTACATCGTGGTGATGACGCGCGCTCGCGAGTCGTCGCCCAGGTCCCAATCGCCGCGGAAGCCGAAGCTGCCGAGCCACCAGTCCTCGGGGAGCTCGTCGCCGTCGGCGTTGGGTATCGCTTCGTAATCCGAGTACGAGAGCCACGTGCGGAACGTGCTCCTCTCGCCGAGCTTGCCGCCGTAGCGCGCGTCGCCGCTGATCTCCGTGTTCCCGCCGCGCGCGAGCACATGCGGGCCCTGCGTGTCGGAGGAGTGCTTCGTGATGACGTGCACGACGCCGTTCATCGCGTTCGCGCCCCACATCGAGCCGCCCGGACCGCGCACGATCTCGATGCGCTCGATGTCGTCCATCGGGACATCGAGCAGCGGCCACCAGATCCCCGCCATCACGGGGTTGTAGTAGTGGACACCGTCGACGATCAGCAGCAGCTGGTTCGCGAACGACTCGTTGAGCTCGGAGAGCGATCCCGTGAATCCGCGCGCGGTCACGTCCCAGCCCCACGTCTTCCACTGCGTGACGTGGAAGCCGGGAACCATGCGCAGCGCCTCTTGAACACTAGTGAAGCCGGCGCGGCGGATTTCGTCGCCGGTGAGCACGTACACGGCCGCGGGGATGTCGCTCACCTTCTCGCCGTGGCGCGACGTCACCGAGACCTCGACCTCCAGGAGCTGCTCGAGCGAGAGCTCGGTGAGATCGCCGGCTTCGAGCTCGCTCGATCCCGATTGCGCGGACGAGGGCGACACGAACGTGAGCACACAGCCGGTGAGGAGTGCGGCGAATCGCATGGGGACGCACCCGGCGGGGGCGGGTGAGTCCATTCGATCGACAGTTCGGCCTGGAGAACCGTAAACAGTCCACAACAAGTTCGTGAACCGGAGCGCCCTTCGAAAGGGCAGACACGTCGCCATTCGTGCGTCCGTCGCTCGCGCACTCGCGCTGCCCGCGCCAAGGGTCTCGCGCTCGGGACGGAACTCCGTTCCACCCAAGTCTGACTACAGGATCCGCGGGTCGCTGCCGAATCGACGTAGAAACAAGTTCTCGCCACGTCTCCTGTGGTCGGTGAGGTTCCGAGTCAGTTCCGAAATGGGGTGCGCGATGCTGTGGATAGGCCTAGCGTTGCTTCAGGCTGCGAGCGCGGTGACAGCAATTGGCTGGCAAGTCCCCGCACCGCATTCGCTTGGCGACGGAATCGAACGATCCGAGTGGTACGCCCACGTCTCTCGTGAGATCGAAGCGAGCGAGTACGCGTTTCGCGAGCTCCCCGCAGGGACGGGCATCTGGTCGGCGCCAAATCGAGCGCAGAACCTTCGAAGCCGATTGTCCTGCGAAGGCTTGGAGTTGATTCCCAGGGAGCCGGACACGACTCGCGCCGACTCGGCATTCAGAGTTCGCATACGAACCGTAAGCTTCGGGCGCGTCGGCGATAGTCACGAGCTCGCTGGAGGCTCCATCTCGGCGAACTGCGCTCGCGGGGAGATCGACCACTCCGTGCTGCACGAGTGGTTCCACAACGCGCCCCACGGAATCGAGCACGGCTACACCATTAACGCTCGCCCGACTGGTGCCGCACCTCTCTGGATCGGACTCGAGTTCAGCGGCGACCTATCGGTTCGCATCGAGACAAGCGGCCGATCGGCGGTTCTCATCGACGCGCGTGGAGACGTCCGGATGCACTACCGCAACTTGACCGTAGTCGACGCGTCCGGACGCGAACTCGATGCCCGACTGGAGACGCACCACGGGAACGTCGGGTTTCGAATCGAAGACGCGCATGCCATCTATCCGGTGACCATAGACCCGCTCATCACGGGCCCGAGTTGGACGGTCTCGGGCCAGTCCGCGTCGCAGTTCGGTTCGTCGGTCGCCTCTGCAGGGGATGTCAATGGAGACGGCTACAGCGACGTCATAGTCGGAGCCATGTCTCACGACAGCGGTGAGTACAACGAAGGCGCAGCATTCGTCTATCTCGGATCATCAAACGGACTCGCGTTCGACGCGGCATGGAGCGCCGACGGAAATCAGTCCAACGCGTGGTTTGGGGGGCCCGTCGCATGCGCCGGCGATGTCAACGGAGATGGCTACAGCGATGTCATCGTCGCTTCATACGCTTACGACATCGCGCAGTCCGACGAAGGGCGAGCGTTCCTTTACCTCGGATCGCCAGATGGACTTGGTCAAAGCGCGGCTTGGACCGCGAACGGCGACGAAGCGAACGCCAAGTTCGCGTACTCCGTTGCGACTGCGGGTGACGTGAACGGCGACGGTTTCAGCGACGTCATCATTGGAGCTCCGGACCGCGATCACGGTGAATCGGACGAGGGTTGCGTGTTCGTCTACTTGGGAAGCGCCACCGGACTGGGCGCACATCCTGCCTGGACTGCCGAGAGCAACCAAGCCGGTGCAGAGTTCGGCGCACGAGCCGCCACAGCTGGCGATGTCAACGGCGACCGCTACGGAGACGTCATCGTTGGAGCTCCGACCTTTGACGGCGGCGAGTTCAATGAGGGCCGTGCGTTCCTGTATCTCGGCTCGGCGAACGGCCTGAACGTGCTCCCCGTTTGGACTGCCGAGGGCAATCAGGAGTGGGCATCTTTCGGGGTGAGCGTGGCAACGGCGGGCGACGTCAATGGCGATGGGTGCGGCGACGTGATCGTGGGTGCTAGCTGGCACCACCCGTACCCCGAACCTGGTGGCTTGGGTCGCGCGCTTGTATACCTCGGCTCGAAGCGTGGGCTCGAGCAGACCCCGTCCTGGGCCGCGTGGGCAACCGGCAGTTCATCGCCCCAAACTCAATTCGGGCATTGTGTCGCGACGGCAGGAGATGTGAACGGCGATGGATACAGCGACGTCGTCATCGGGGCTTACGGGTTCAGCACAAGCGGGCTGAACGCGAAAGGACGCGTCTATGTCTACCTTGGCTCGCCGTCGGGCCTCTCCACACAAGTTGCATGGACTGTAACCGGTCAATTCAACAGTTCGTACTTCGGCGCACACGTCGCAACCGCGGGCGATGTCAACGGTGACGGATACAGCGATGTGATCGTAGGGGCGCACGGCACTTCGGATGGGAGCGCCTACGTCTACAATGGTGGACCGAGTGGCCTCTCCTCCAACGCGCAGTGGAACTGGATGAGCCACGAGGGTCGATCCTCGTTCGGCCACTCCGTCAGTTGCGCCGGAGATGTAAACGGCGATGGCTATTCCGATGTCGTCGTCGGCGCGCACATCTACGACAGCGGCGAGATCAACACCGGGCGCGCCTTGGCGTTCATGGGTTCATCGGACGGACTCTCGACGCAACCCGCATGGATCACGGAGTGCGATCAGTCGAACGCGGAATTCGGCCGAGCAGTCGCCTTTGCCGGAGACGTGAACGGCGACGGTTACGGCGACGTGCTCGTCGGCGCGCCGCGCTACTCGAACGGGCAAGCCGACGAGGGTCGAGCTTTCGTGTACCTGGGGTCGATGAGCGGGCTCGCGAGCGACGCCGCATGGACCGTCGAGTCCGATAAGGCCGATGCACTCTTCGGTGGAAGCGTCTCGGCGGCGGGAGACGTGAACGGCGACGGATACGGAGACGTCATCGTTGGCGCCCGCGGGCACGGCAGTGTCGACGTCGGCGTCGTTTCATCCGGGGCTCGGATGGGAAGCGGCTACACCAACGCCCATGCTAGCGCCAGCGAGTTCGAGCTCACGTTCGATGCAGGTCGCGCGTTCGCGTTCTACGGTTCGCCGTCTGGTCCAGCCAAGCAAGTGTCGTGGACAGCAAACGGAGAGGGAGGTCATGCGCACTTCGCGAGCTCGGTCGCCGGTGCGGGAGACGTCAATGGCGACGGCTACAGCGACGTGATCGTGGGCGCACCGGGCTACGCGTCCCTTCACCGAGATGCGGGCGCCGCGTACGTCTACCTCGGATCAAGAGCCGGCCTTGCTGCCGCACACGCTTGGTCCGTCTCGGGCGAACGCCCCGACGCACTCCTGGGCACATGTGTCGCCACCGCCGGAGACGTCAACGGGGATGGCTACAGCGACGTGATCGTGGGATCACCGGGATTCGCTGGAGAGTATCGGTGGCCGTTTGGAGACACAGAGAGCGAAGGCCGCGCGGATATCTTTCTTGGCTCATCGACAGGGCTGGATACGTCATCGGCATGGTCGGTTGAAGGCGACGCACACCGCGCCAGTCTCGGCTTCTCCGTAGCGTCCGCGGGTGACGTCAACGGCGACGGCTTTGGCGATGTGATCGTCGGAGCCCCTGCGTATGTCGTGGGCTTTGGCTCGTGGGGATACGGGCGGGCGCTTGTGTATCTCGGCAGCGCGAGTGGTGTTGCCGAGGTAGCGGCTTGGTCGACCGAGGCTGACCAATCGAGCTCGATTCTGGGTCACTCGGTTGCCAGTGCGGGCGATGTCAACGGCGATGGATACAGCGACCTCATCGTTGGCGCGCCATTCTACGAGAGCTGGGGTGGAGCGCAGGCAGGCAGCGCGCAAGTCTTCCTTGGAAGCGCAGGAAACAGCTGGACTCGGCGACTTCAGCAACGGCGCTCCGACGATTCGGCGCCGCTAAGCGTGCTTGCGCATACAAATGGCCGGGAGTCCTTTCGAATCGCAGTCGAATTCGATCACGATCTCGCGGGCTTCGACTGGGTGAGCGGTGTCGCACCGATTGCGAAGCTGGAGTGGGAGATCAAGCCGTTTGGTGTGCCGTTCGATGAACACGGCATAGAGTCTGGGGCGTCGCAAGTAATCTCCGGAATGCCCCTAGTGTTCAACGAGTTCGTCGACCCCACGCAATCGCTTCGCACTCCTCCGCGCAGCACCGCCACCCACTGCGGAAGTCTCGCAGGACTCATTCACTGGCGCGCACGGATCCGGACCAACAACCCACTCCTGCCCGTAACACCGTGGGTGTCGCTTCCGGAAAATAGTCGCTCCGAAGCGAAACTGCGCATCGTTTTCGATCTCGCGACTCGCGGCGCGATGCGCTGACGTTCGCGCCATGGTTTGGCATCGGCGTTCCGGCGAAGCACAGGAGGGGCAATGCGACGTCGAGAAGCGGGAAAGAGCACCGTCAGCACTATGGGGGCGGCACGGCCGGCACCTTAACGCACCGGAAGCCGACATGGTTGCTTCCCGTCGACACCTCGCCGCGCCCGCGCGTGCCGACCATGTAGCGCGTGCAGTACTGGTCCGTGCACAGGAACGATCCGCCGCGCTGCACGCGCTTCTTCTCGCTCGGCTCGGCTGGATCGAACGGCGTCTTCGGACCGCGCGGGTTCTGCACGAGCGAGCCCGACGACGCGCGCTCGGCGTAGGTGTCGGGCCGGTACCAATCGGCGCACCACTCCCAGACATTTCCGGCGACGTCGTAGAGGCCGAACGCGTTGGGCGCGAACGACGCGACCGGCGCCGTTCCGACGAACCCGTCCTCACCGGTGTCCTTCACCGGGAACTCGCCTTCGTAGATGTTGGCCGGCCACTTCCCGCCGGGTTTGAGGTCATCACCCCACGGATAGAGCTTCCCGGCGAGCCCGCCGCGCGCCGCGAACTCCCACTCCGCCTCCGTCGGCAAGCGCTTCTTCGCCCACGTCGCGTACGCGACCGCGTCGTCGTACGCGACGTGCACCACGGGATGATCCGATCGACCGTCGATGTTGCTCGACGGACCCTCGGGATGGCGCCAGCTCGCGCCGCGCTCGTAGCGCCACCACACGTAATGATCGGTGAGCGGCACCGGCTCGCTCGTCGGCGTGAACACCGTCGATCCGGCGACGAGGTTCTCCGGTGGTGCACTAGGAAACTCCTCGGCAGTCGGCGTGCGCTCGGCGATCGTCACGTAACCCGTCGCGTTCACGAACTCCGCGAACTCGTCGTTCGTCACCTCGGTCGCATCCATCCAGAAGCCGTCGACACGCACGCGGTGAACCGGTTGCGCGTCGCGCGTCAGACCGGGCAGGCTGCAGAAGGAATCGTTCGCGCTGTAGCTCCCCATCGAGAATTCGCCGCCGGGGATCCACACCATGCCTTCGGGTGCCGGCGTCGGGGGCCGCACCCCGACCGGCGTCGCGGTCTGCGCTTCGGCTTCGTGCTCCGTCGCGAGCCGAAGCGCGATCAGGGCGGCGAGAACGACGAGCGATCCCACCGCCCAATACCTCAGCCGATGCTTGCCGCGTCGCGGGCTCGGTGAATCGACCGGCGCCGCGTTCGACTGCGTTTCAGCTCGATGGCGACTTCAGCGGCTCACGGCGAGTGGCGCACCCGGCAGGACTCGAACCTGCAACCCTCGGTTCCGAAGACCGATGCTCTATCCATTGAGCCACGGGTGCGATGTCGCGCGGACCGCGCGTTCGGGCGCGCATCCGCGTGATGGCCGAGCATCAAAGCATCCCGCGCTGGCGCAGCGCAACCTTCGCGCGCTTCGCGGCCTTCGAATCGGGGTACTTCTCCATCAGCTTCTTCCACGTCCGGATCGCGCCGTCGCGATCGCCGCGCGCCGAGAGCTCCTCGCCCTTCTTCATCTGCGCGTGCGCGGCGAGCTCGTCCTTCACGGCCGGGTCGCGGCGGATCGAATCGGCCGACGCTTCGGCGCTCGCGGCGCCTTCCATCGGCGAGAACATGCGCGCCGTGTCGGTGTACGCGTCGAGCGCGAGGCCGAAGTCGGCGGCGTCGGCGAGCGCCTTCGCGTCGTCGAGGCGCTTCTCTAGGGCCGCCTCGATCTCGCTCTTCGCGCGCTTCAAGTCGGCGTCGTCCGGCGACTGCACGAGCCCGCGGCACACCGCCTCGTATGCCTTGCCCAGTCGCCGCTGCTCGACGAGATGATTGATGTCGCGGTGCTTGGGCGGGAGCGCGTGCACCATCACGACGTCGGCGAGCAGCGTGCCGAGCAGCTTCTCGTCGAACTCCGCCGGCACGCCCGACCACGCGATGCGACCTTTCGCGTCGATCAAGAACGCGGTCGGAAAGCTCTCGACGCCGTACGCGACGTCGATCTTCGTGCCGCTGACGCGCGCGATCACGTACTCGGGCTTCCAGTTCTTGACGGCTTCCGCCACGACCGCCGGATCCTCGTTCGAGATGCCGATGACCACGAGGCCGCGCTCGCCGTACTTCCGCGCGAGCTCGTTGAGCGGCGGCACGTCCTGCCGGCACGTCGGGACCGACGCGCGCCAGAACGACAGCAGCACGATGCGGCCTTTGAAGTCCCCGAGCGAGCGCGCCTCGGTGCTCGAGAACTGCGCCTCGAAGTCGGGCGCGATGTCGCGCAGCTTGCCCTGCGCGAGCGCGCTCGACGCCAGGAGCAGAGCGATCGCAAGCCGCGACGCGATCGACTTCATGCCGGTGAGACTAGACCGGCGCTCCGAGCTGTCAACCGCCGCACCGGGTGTGCTGAAACGCACGCACGCGCGGTGTAAGCTGCAGCGCATGCGCAGACACTTCACCGCACCGATCGCGTCCGTCGCGCTCTTCATCGCCGGCGCATGCAGCTGCGGCCACGACGAGTCGAAGACCCAAGGCGCTCCGACGGTCGCGTCGAGCGAGAGCGCGCCGGCTGCGACCGACGCGCCCGACGAGCGGGACGAAACCCCGCGCTCTCCGAAGAAGAAAGAGCGGTCGCCGATCGACGCGGCGCAGGTCGGAACGCTGCGCGGCGTCGTCCGCTTCGAAGGCCGGCCGCCCGAGCGCAAGGAGATGGCGATCGGAAGCACCGCCGGCTGTGAGCATCATCCCAAGCCGCCGTTGACCGAGGACGTGATCGTCACGAACGGACGCGTCGAGAACGTGTTCGTGCAAGTCAAGGACGGCCTCGACGGATGGATCGTGCCGGATGCGCCCGGAGAGCCGGCGAAGCTCGATCAGAAGGGCTGCATGTATCGCCCGCGCGT
>CAZQHA010000212.1:0-7934 GCA_964592795.1 uncultured Planctomycetaceae bacterium
TCCGGAGAGCAGTCGCAGCCCGCCCGGACCTTCGACGAGCGCCGCGCGCGCGTCGACCACGCCGTCGAGGATGTGGCCGAGGTCGTGCTCGGGAGCGAGGCCGAGCAAGAGGTGCGCGTTCGCCAGGCCGGCGTCGAAGTCGAGCAGCAGCACGCGCTCGCCGCGGCGCGCCCGCGCCACGGCGATGTTGGTGGCGAGGATGCTCTTCCCCGTGCCGCCCTTGCCGCTCGCCACGCAGACGACGCGCGCGGACGTGCGTTCGGCGGCGCTCGCGCGCTCCTGCGACTGCCCCAGGCGCGTGAAGACGCGCAGCCGGCCCAGATCGATCCGCGACGTGTTCAGCATCGAGCGCTCAGTGCATCTTCACTTCTTCGCCGATGCGGTGGAGCTTCATCACGTTCGTCGACCGCGCGATCCCGGCCGGCACGCCGGCCACGAACACGATCGGATCGCCGTACTGCGCCATGCCGCGCACGACCAGCATCTCGGACGCCATGTACAGCATGTCCTCGAGGCTCTTCTCGCGGCGGAACAGCATCGGACGCACGTGCGCGAGCACCGTCATGTGGTTGACGGTGCGCTGGTGCGGCGACAGCGCGAACACTTCCGCGCTCGGCCGGTAGCGCGAGATCAACCGCACGGTGTTCCCCGTCTCGGTGAAGCACACGATCTTCTGCACGCCGAGCGCCTCGGCCGCCTGCACGGCCGCGTGCGCGGTCGCGTTCGAGAAGTTCGCCTCCGCCGCGCGGAAAGAGAGATGCGGTAGGTCGTGGTAGCGCTGGCTCTGCTCGACCGCGCGCGCGATGCGGCCCATCATCGAGACCGCTTCGACGGGGTGCTCGCCGATCGCGGTCTCGGCCGACAGCATGATCGCGTCGGTCCCGTCGAGCACCGCGTTCGCGACGTCGGTCACCTCGGCCCGCGTCGGGCGGCTCGACTCGATCATCGATTCGAGCATCTCGGTCGCGGTGATCGTGAACTTGCCGGCGCGCTGCGCGGCCTGGAGCAACGACTTCTGGATCAGCGGAAGCTGCTCGAGCTCGGCCTCGACGCCCAGGTCGCCGCGCGCTACCATCACGCCGTCCGACTCGGCGAGCAGCGCGTCGAGGTTCTCGAGCGCCGCCATGCGCTCGATCTTCGCGACCATGAGCGCCTCGGGCGCGAGCGCTCGGACCGCGCGGATCTCCTCGGCGCGCGAGACGAAGCTGACGCCGATCATGTCGACCCCGGCCTCGGTCGCGAGGGCGAGGTGCTTCCTGTCCTGCTCGGTCGGGAGCTCGTAGGCGATCGCCGAATCGGGGAAGTGCACCCCCTTGCGGTCGCCGACCTCGCCCGCGCGGGTCACGCTCGCCACGACCGCGTCCGTGTCGACCGATCGCGTGACGAGCTCGACTTGACCGTCCGCCAGGACGATGCGGTGTCCCGGGGCCAGGGCCTCGGCGAAGCCCCCGAAGTCGAACAGGACCTCGCCCGGCGCCGAGACCCCGGCGCCGCGCCGGATGCGGACGACTTCGCCGTTCTCCAGGTCGCGCGCGCCGCCTTCGAACCGCGCCAGGCGCATCTTCGGTCCCTGGATGTCGGTCAGGATCCCGACCGCGGTGACGCGCGCGTCCGCCTCGCGCCGGATCTTCTGGACCCGGCGCAGGAAGTCGGCCTCGGTGCCGTGGCTGAAGTTGATGCGCGCCACGGACATGCCGGCCTCGATCAGGTCGCCGATCTTGTCCTCGCTGGCGGGGCCGATCGTCGCGACGACCTTCGTGTGCGCGCGACCGTCCGGAGCCCGACGGTCGATCGCGGGGCGCTCCAGGTCTCTCTTCATGGGGGCGAGCACGGGGAGCCGGCCGGGGTGCGGCCCGGTGATCGATAGCAGAAGGCGCCGGCGAATACGAGGCACCGGAAAAGAGGGAACGCCAGTCGTCGGATGAGCCGACTGGCGTTCGGGGGGGTCCACACCACTCCTGAGGCCGCGTCCTGTCGAGGGACGCTCACCGCCGGCGCGGACCGCTGCCGTTCGACGAGGCCGCCCCGACGGCGGTTCCAAATCTTGGACGTCGGAATGCCAAAGTTTCGCGGATCGCTTCAGCAGTTGAACCCCCACAACTCGGGAAAGCGTGGTATCTCTTGGGAGGCCGGCAGGTGCGCAGCGCGCGCAGGTCTCCCCCCACGAATCCCCCACAGCCGCGATGCCGACGGCAGGTCCCTCGATGCAGCACAATCCGTCCGCCGACCGAAGCGAGAGCGTCCCCGCAGCGACGAGCCTGGTCGTCTTCGTCGTCGTCTGCGTGTTGCTGGCGTTTTCGCTCTGGCCCTGAGCGGAATCCCACGCGTCGCGAGCTCCCCGGGCAATCCGGGCTCCTAGGGCCCTCGTTGCGCTCCGCGCCGATCGCGCGTCATCCGATCGCCGGATCGACCGTTCCGGGTTCACGAATTGTCAAGCCTTGCACTGCCCCGGCGGCCATCTCCTAATGAACGTGGAGGCAGCCGCTCGTGCGAAGCACGACCGTTCGCGGCGCCCGCAACCGCGCGGTGCCGCCCGCGCCACTCTCACTCGCGAGCCACAATGCACACGAAGAAATTGCTCCTTGCCGCCCTGATTGCGCCCGCGCTCCTGGCGCTCGACTGGCCCGGATCGCGCGTGAAATTCGCGCCCGCCGAGGGCTCCTCGTCCGTCAAGACGTTCGAGAACAAGGGCGAGTTCACCCTCGACAACATGTCGATGACCATGAACGGGAAGGAGATGCCCGCGATGGAGGTCGACATGACGGTCACCAGCGAACAGAAGATCGTGGTCACCGACGAGTACGTCTCCAATCGCGACGGGTCGCCGAAGAAGCTGAAGCGCCGCTTCGACGAGCTCGACAACGACACCGCGGTCGCCTTCAAGATGGAGATGATGGGTCAGTCGCAGAACAACGACAAAACCATCAAGTCGAAGAGCGAGCTCGCCGGGAAGACCGTGATCTTCACGTGGGACGAGGAATCGAACGACTACAAGGCCGTGTTCGATCCGGCCGAGGACAACGACGAGCTGCTCGAGAAGCTCGACGAGGACATGGACCTGCGCGCCCTCCTGCCCGAGGGCGAGGTCAAGGCCGGCGATCAGTGGGACATCGACGTGAAGTCGCTCGTCACGGTGCTCGCGCCCGGCGGCAACATGCAGTTCGTGCCCGAAGGCGACGGCGCGGACGAAGACATGGGCATGGGCAACATGTCCGGCATGGGAAACATGTCCGACTGGCTGTCGGAGATGCTCGAAGGCGAGGCCAAGGGCAAGTTCGAGGGCGAGCGCGACGCCGACGGCCAGAAGCTCGCCGTCATCCACGTCACCGTGAAGATCAAGAGCGCGAAGGACATCACCGAGCTCGTCTCCGAGCAGATGAAGAAGGGCAAGACGCCCCCGGGAGTCGAGAGCATGTCCTTCGATTCGATGGACATCGAGTTCCAGCTCGAGGGCGAAGGCGAGCTCCTGTGGGACCTTTCGAAGGGCCGCGCGCACTCGTTCGAGCTGTCGGGCCCGGCGCACATGAACATGGACATGGCGATGAAGCTCACGGCCGGCGGACAGAGCCTGAGCCTGGAGCAGAGCATGCAGATGTCCGGCAACACGAACTTGAGCGTCAAGTTCGAGTGACCGTCCCGCGCGGCTCGGTCGAACCGAGCCGCAGTTCGAACGAGGCCACGCAGCGCGTGGCCTCGTTCGTCTGGGACGGCCGGCGCGCCAGTAGAATGCGCGCGTGATCCCCGCTTCGGTCCGCTACGCGCCCGCGCGCGCGTTTCCGCCGTACCCGTTCCTGCCGGGGCGCGATCCGCATCCGACGAACGATCCGCGCGGACACTCGTACGGCGCGAGCGAATCGAAGCCGCCCTACCGTACGCCCGACCGCTGGCGAGAGAACGACGAGTACCTCTTCGGCGTCGACCTCTACAACCACGGCTTCCTGTGGGAAGCGCACGAGGCGTGGGAGAGCGTGTGGCACGCGACGAAGCACGACGCGGTGCAAGCGGAGCTCTTGCAGGGGCTGATCCAGTGCGCGGCCGCGAGCCTCAAGATCCCGATGGAGCAGCCGGCGGGACTCGCGAAGCTCTCCGAGCGCGGCACCCAGCGCCTCGACCTGGTCGCCCGGAGTTCGCGCGGGGTCTACATGGGACTCGACGTCGCCGGATTCGCGCGCGCCTTCCGCGCGTTCGCCGCGTCGCACCCCACGAGCGTCGAGTCGCGTCCGCGCATCGAGCTCGACTTCGGAGCACGCGCGTGAACGACTTCGCGCGCCTCGACATCGACGCCGACATCGCGCGCGCGTCGACGCTGCCGGGGAGCTTCTACCGCGATCCGGCGATGTTCGAGCGCGTGCGCGAGCGCGTCTTCGCCGACAGCTGGCTGTTCGTCGGCGATGCGTCCGACATCGCGGCGCCCGGGCGAGCCAAGCCGATCGTGCTGCTCGAGGGCTTTCTCGACGAGCCGCTCGTCCTCGTCCGCGGGCAGGACGCGAAGCTGCGCTGCTTGTCGAACGTGTGCACGCACCGCGGCAACCTCGTGGTCGCCGAGCCGTGCCAGCGCACGACGCTCGTGTGCTCGTACCACGGCCGCCGGTTCGACCTCGACGGAAAGATGCGCTCGTCGCCGGAGTTCGAAGCCGCGGGGGACTTCCCCAGCCGTCGCGACGACCTGCCCGAGGTCGCGCTCGAGACGCTGGGGCCGTTCGCGTTCGCGGCGCTCGCGCCGAAGCGACCGTTCGACGAGCTCGTCGGCGACCTGCGCGCGCGGATGAGCTGGATGCCGCTGGAGCGCGCGGTCCTCGACGCTTCGCGCTCTCGCGACTACGAGTTCGACGGCAATTGGGCGCTCTACTGCGACAACTTCCTCGAGGGCTTCCACATCCCGTTCCTCCACGCGTCGCTCAACGCGGTCGTCGACTTCGAGCAGTACACGACCGAGCTGTTCCGCTCGTCGAGCGTCCAGATCGCGCTGGCGAAGGACCCGCGCGACGCGTTCGACTTCGAGCGCAGCGCTCCCGACCACGGCCAGAGCATCGCCGCGTATTACTGGTGGCTCTTCCCCAACCTGATGCTCAACGTCTACCCGTGGGGCATCTCCGTGAACTGGGTGAAGCCGCTGGCCGTCGACCGCACGCGCGTCTCGTTCCTCACGTACGTGTGGGACGCGTCGCGGCTCGATCGCGGCGCGGGCTCCGGGCTCGACCGCGTCGAGCGCGAGGACGAGGCCGTCGTCGAAGCCGTGCAGAAGGGCGTGCGCTCGCGCCTCTACCAGCGCGGGCGCTACTCGCCGACGCGCGAGCAAGGCGTCCATCACTTCCACCGGATGCTCGCCGCGCGGCTTTCCTGAGCGCCGCGCGCATCACTACACTGTTCGCCTTCGATCCGCTTCCCATGCCCAAGCAGTCCAAAGTTCTCGTCGCCAACGGCCAGGGATTCTGGGGCGACTCGATGCTCGGACCGATCCGGCTCGTGCGCGAAGGGCCGCTCGACTACCTGACGCTCGACTACCTCGCCGAGGTGACGATGAGCATCATGCAGAAGCTGCGCTCGCGGAACCCCGAGGCGGGGTACGCGACCGACTTCGTCGCGCTCGTCGACCGCATCCTGCCCGAGCTCGTCGCGAAGAACGTCAAGGTCGTCGCGAACGCCGGCGGAGTGAATCCTCATGCCTGCCTGCGCGCGGTGATGAAGGTGATCGAGAAGCACGGGTTCCAAGGCGTCGCCGTCGCGGTCGTCGAAGGCGACGACATCCTCGGCGACCTCGACGCGCTGATGGCGGGCGGCGAGGAGTTCCGCAACATGGACACCGGCGAGCCGCTCTCGAAAGTGCGCGCGCGCGTGACCAGCGCGAACGTGTACCTCGGCGCGTTCCCGATCGCCGAAGCGCTCGGCAAGGGCGCGCAGATCGTGATCACGGGGCGCGGCACGGATCCGGGGCTCGTGCTCGGTCCGTTGATCCACGAGTTCGGGTGGACGCCCGAGGACTACGACCGCCTCGCGGCCGGGACCGTCGCCGGACACATCGTCGAGTGCGGCGCGCAGTGCACCGGCGGCAACTTCACCGATTGGCGCAAGGTGAAGGACATGGCGCGCATCGGCTATCCGATCGTCGAGGCGTACCCGGATGGCCGGTTCGTGATCACGAAGCACGACGGCACCGGCGGCCTCGTCGATCTCTCGACCGTCACGCACCAGCTCGCGTACGAGATGGGCGACCCGCGCGCGTACCTCGGCCCCGACGTCAGCGCCGACTTCACGAGCTTCTCGATGAAGGAGGACGGCCAGGATCGCGTGCTCGTGCAGGGCGTCCGCGGCGCGAAGCCGACGCCGACGTACAAGGTCTCGATGAGCTACGCCGACGGCTGGAAGGCGCTGGGACAGCTGACGATCTGCGGTCCGGACGCGCTCGAGAAGGCGCGCCTCTGCAGCGACGTCGTGTGGGAGCGCCTCGCGCTCGACGGTTGCGAGTACGCGCCCGAGGAACGGATCGTCGAGTTTCTCGGCGCGAACGTGTGCCACGCCGGAATCGCGTCCGCGGACCGCGCCGATCCTTCGGAGATCGTGCTGCGCATGGGCGTGAAAGGCCCCGATCGCGCGAAGGTCGACCGCTTCGGCTTCGAGCTCGTGCCGCTCGTGACCAGCGGCCCGCCGGGCGTCACCGGCTTCGCGGGCGGCCGTCCGAAGGCGACCGAGATCATCGGCTTCTGGCCCGCGCTGATGCGCAAGGACAAGGTGAAGACGAAGGTCACCGTGGTGACGTCGGGGAAGGGCTCATGACGCTCGTTCCGCTGTCGCGCATCGCCGGAGCGCGCTCCGGCGACAAGGGCGAGGGCTCGAACGTCGGCGTGATGGCGCGCTCGGACGCGGCCTATCGCTTCTTGAAGCAGCACCTCGACGCCGAGCGCGTGCGTGCGCACATGTCGGCGATCAACCTCGGCCCCGTGAAGCGCTACGAGGCGGACAACATGCGCCTCTTGAACTTCATCCTGACCGACAGCCTCGGCGGCGGCGGATCGGCGTCGCTGAAGACCGACGCGCAGGGCAAGACGCACGGGCTCGCGGTGCTCCGGATGATGATCGACGTCCCCGAGAGCGTGCTCCAAGACACGCCGCTTTGATGGACCTCCTGCTCGAGCTCAACGAGAAATCCAGGCGTCTCGGCCGTCGCATCGCGCTCCCCGAATCGCAAGACCCGCGCGTGCGCCAAGCGGCCGCGACGCTCGCTTCGAAGAAGCTCGCGGTCCCGGTGCTCGTCGACGCCGGTGGCATGGGCGCGCCGCCGCCGGGCGTCGAGGTCGTGCGACCCGCGCGCGATCCGCGAACGGCGAAGTTCGCCGAGGAGCTCTACGAGCTGCGCAAGTCGAAGGGCCTGTCGATCGAGGAGGCGCGGGCGCGCGTGCTCGATCCGCTCGTGTTCGCCGCGTTCCTCGTGCGCGCCGGAGATTGCAGCGGAGCGGTCGGCGGGAGCATCGCGGCGACGGCCGACGTGCTGCGCGCCGGGCTGCAGGTCGTCGGGCTGGCGCGCGGCATCGCGACCCTCTCGTCGTGCTTCCTCATGATCTTCGACGATCGCGCGCTGACGTTCGCGGATTGCGGCGTGGTGCCCGATCCGACGCCGGAGCAGCTCGTCGACATCGCGCTCGCGTCCGCCGAGAGCCACCGCCGGCTCGTCGGCGAAGCGCCGCGCGTCGCGCTGCTCTCGTTCTCGACGAAGGGTTCCGCGTCGCACGCGAAGGTCGAGAAGGTCCAACGCGCGACGGAGCTGCTCAAGGCGCGCGCGCCGCATCTCACGTGCGACGGCGAGCTGCAGGTCGACGCCGCGATCGTGCCGGCCGTGGCCGAGCGCAAGGCGCCCGGTTCGCCGGTCGGAGGCAAGGCCAACGTGCTGGTCTTCCCCGACCTCGACGCGGGGAACATCGCGTACAAGCTGAGTGAGC
>CAZQHA010000213.1:0-7932 GCA_964592795.1 uncultured Planctomycetaceae bacterium
CCGCGCGAGTAGCTCTTCATGATCCCCTGCAGCCGGATGATCGGTGCGCTCATCACTGTCCTTTCAATCTCACGCGGTCGCCGTCTTGGAGCGCGGCCGGCGGGTTCGCGACGATCGTCGCTCCCTCGTTCAGGCCGGAGCGCACGACGACGCGACCGGCGCGCTGGTCGCCGAGCGTAACGTCGCGCGAGCGCGCCGTGTCACGCTCGATCACGAACACGCTCGACTTCCCCTGGGCTTTGATGACGGCGTCGACCGGGATCAGCACGACCGGCGGTTCCGACTCGACGGGCGCCGCCGGCGCGCCCTCGTCCTGGAACACGATGCGCACGCCCATCTCCGGCCGCAGGCGCTCGTCGCGCTCCTCGAACGCGACGCGCACTTCCACCGTCGCCTTCGTCCGGTTCGCGGTCGGCCAGATGCGGTCGACGCGGCCGGGGTAGGGCTTCTCCGGGTACGCGTCGAGGTAGATCTGCGCGCTCGCGCCGAGCTTCACGGCGGCGAGGCTCGTCTCGGGCACCTCGGCCTGCACCTCGAGCGACGCGAAGTCGACCATCGTCACGACCGAGCCGCGCGCGCTCGATCCGCCCTGCACGTTCGGCGACACCACCTCGCCGATCTCGGCGTCCTTGAGCACGACGATGCCGTCGAACGGCGCGCGCACGTTCGTCTTGTCGAGCGTCGCCTGGGCTTGATCGCGCATCGCGCGGAGCACGTCGAGGTTCGCGCGCGACTCCGCCAGGGCCGCGCGCGCGACCGCGAGCTGCGACTCGCCCTGCTGCACGCCGACGCGCGCGGCGTCGCGCTGCGCCTTGGCCCACGTGAGTCGCGCCTCGGCGGTGTCGAGCTCGCTCTTCGTCTGGTCGCGGCGGTCGACGGTGCCGACCTGGTTCGCGAGCAGCGACACGGCGCGCTCGTGCGACAGCTTCGCGTGCGCGACCTGCGCCTCGTACTGCCCGACGTCCGCCGCGGCGGCGCGCTCGACCGCGCGCAGGCGCTCCAAGTCCCTCTGCGCGACGGCCGCCTGCGCATCGACGCGCTCCAAGCTCGCTTGCGCGAGCACGAGGTCCGCTTCCGCGCGCCGCAAGAGCGCCGCGTACTCGTCGGCGTAGAGCCGCGCGACGACGTCGCCCTTCTTCACGACCGAGCCTTCCTCGACGTTCATCTCGACGATGCGACCGGGCGTGTCGGCCGAGAGCGCGGCGCGCGTCTTCGCGACGATGTAGCCGTTCGCGGACGCGCCGGTCGCGCTCGCGACGGCGACCGCGCTCGACTTCGTCACGCGGATGGGACTCACCTCGGGCAGCCGGTAGCGGTCGACGAACTCGAGCACCTGGCGCTGGAAGACCCATCCGGCGCCGATCAGCACCGCGAGGACGATCAGCGGCGCGACGAAGCGCGGACGCCGGCCGCCGGCGCGGGCTCTGGGCTTCGACGGGCTGCGATCGATCTTGAGCGGCTCTAGGTCCACGCAGGCGCTCCGCGGAGAGTGCGGGCGTTAGAGGTTAATCGTCGGACCGTGTCGGGAACAGTCCGTCCGACTCAACCGATGCCGCCATTGAAGTGCGGCAGGAGCGTGCCTTCGAGGCGCTGGTAGAGCTGCGCGGTCGCGCGCACGTCGCGCAAGCAGTACTCGCCGATGTCCTCGATGCGCCCTTGACGGTAGACGCGCGCGACCTGGCTGCCGTCGATCGAGCCCTTCGGGCTCTCGATGTCGAAGCGGCGGCACCAGTACTCGAGCGAGTAGCGGTCGCGCGTCGCTCCCATGAAGTTGAAGACCTCGACGAGGTCGCAGTGCTCCGACATGTCGTAGCGCTTCGGGACCATCTGCCGCGACGGCTTCACCCCGAGCTGCGCGGAGCGGATCATCAGGACCGGCCCGTCGTAGTCGCGGCCGTTGAAGCTGACGAGGCGCGGCAGCGTGCGCTGGTTCTTCGTGCGGCCGACCGTCGACCAGAAGCACTCGAGGAGCGCGGCCTCGTCGCCGCGGAAGATCTTCGCGCCGGGCACCTTCTCCCAGTTGCGCGGCTCCTCGCGCTTCGCGCCCTCGAGCAGCATCATCCCGCGGTCCTCGCCGACGAGCCACATGCCGATCGCGATGATCTTGCCCAGGCCCGGATAGAGGCCGGTGCGCTCGGGCACGGCGTCGCGACGCTCCTCGTCGCGCTCGCGGTTCAGCAAGTAGCCGCGCGTGATCTCGTCGACCTCCTCCCACGGAAAGCCGGCGACCTCGATGTCGAACGCGATGGTGCTCACTTCTCTTCGTCCTCTCCCCCGACGTAGCCGAGCGCGCGCAGCCGCTCCTTCATCTCGGCGTCGACGTCGATCTCGCGCACGCCCTTCCCGATCTGCTGGCGAGCCGCGATCGCCGCCGCGATCTCCTTCTCGAGCTCCGCGAGCAGCCGCGCCGCGCGCTCGTCGTGGAGCACTTTCGTCTCCTTCGGATCGTCGACGAGGTCGAAGACGCCGGTCTTCTTCGACGGCGCGTTGCGGAACGCCTTCAGCTCGTTCGTGCGGAGGACGCGCAGATCCTTGCGGTCGACGAGCAGCTCGCACAGCGCGGTGGCCGGTTCGAGCTTTCGACCGGCCAGGAGCGGCCCGATGTCGCGGCCTTGCACGGCCGGCTGCTTCTCGACGCCCGCGAACGTGAGGATCGTCGGCATCACGTCGATCAGGCGCACTTGATCGGGAACGACGCTCCCGGGCTTCAGCTGCTTCGGCCAGTGGAAGATCAGCGGGATGCGGATCAGCTCTTCCCAGAGCGAGTGCTGGTGTCCCTTGCCGAGGTGCTCGAAGAACTCCTCGCCGTGATCGGCGGTGATCACGACGAGCGTGTTCTCGAGGCGTCCGCGCGCGCGCAGCGCGTCGAGCAGCTGTCCCACGATGTCGTCGGTGAAGCGGATCTCGCCGTCGTACATCGCGACGAGGTGCTGGAAATCGCGCGCGTCCATGCTCGGATGGATCGACGGGTTCGTGCTGAAGTTCCGGACGTCGAGCTTACCCGTGTAATCGGGGTCGAAGATCTTCGCGTACTTCTCCGGCGGGATGTAGTCGTAGTGCACGTCCCACAGGTGCACGAACGCGAAGCGCGGCCGCTCGTCCTTCGGCATGTCGAGCCAGCGCACGAACTCCTCCACCGTGCGTGGACCCGTGATGTCGGCGTGCGACGGATCGACGTCGCTCTGCGACAGGCCGCGGATCGCCTGGTCGGTCGCGCTGTCCGGGAGCGCGGTCATGCAGCTTTGATAGTGATCGAAGCCCTGCGACAGGCCGAACGTCGGGTGCAGGTACGGCCCGCCGAAGAACCCGGCCGTGTCGTAGCCGTTCGCCTTCAAGACCTCCGCGAGCGTCCGGTGCTCGTCGCCCAGGCTGAGCCCGTTGTCGACCAAGCCGTGCGTCGAATCGACGAGCCCGGTGAACATCGCCGCGTGGGCCGGCAGCGTCCACGACGTCGTGCTGACCGCGCTGGCGCAGCGCACGCCCTCCGCCGCGAGCTTGTCGATGATCGGGCTCGTCGGCCGGGCATAGCCGTAGCAGCCCAGATGATCGGGTCGCAGCGAGTCGATCGAGATCAAGAGGATGTCGGGCCGCGGGAACGACTTGGCGCGCGCGACGCACGTCGCGGCCGCGGCGCACGCCGCCGCGAGGATCACCGCCATCCACTTCGCCGCCGACATGGCGGCAGATCCTAGCACGCGACCCGATCGGTCAACGCGACAGTGCGGCGAGCTCGCACACGTAGATCTCGGAGCTCTCGTAGTCCGCCATCGGGCGGTAGCGCGTGAACGCGAGCCACTTCCCGTCGGGAGAGAACGACGGCTGCGTGTCGTAGCAGAAGGGCATGTTCTGCGTGCGATCGGTGACTTGCACGCGCTCCGTCCCGTCGGGATTCATCAGGAAGATGTAGTGATCGCCGTCCGCCGGCCCGCCCGCGTACGCGATGCGCTTCCCGTCGGGCGACCACACTGGCCAGCCGTCGTAGGTCGGCGCGTTCGTCAGGTTGAGCGGGTTCTTGCCGTCGCGGTCCATCACGAACACCTCGTTGTTCCCGTCGACGACGCGCCGCGTGACGATCCGCTGGCCGTCGGGCGACCACGACGCGTACGTGTCGACGTCGGGCCCGCTCGTGATGCGGCGCAGATCGCTGCCGTCGGCCGCCATCTCGTAGATGTCGTAGTCGTCGGCGCTCGCGTTGCCGCGATTGCTGCTGAAGAGAAAACGCTTGCCGTCCGCGGACCAGAACGGATGGATGTCCGCGGACGGGTGGTTCGTGATGTTGCGCAGGCTCGAGCCGTCGGGAGCGACGAGGTAGACGTCGCGGTTGCCGGTGCGCTCGGACACGAACGCGATCGTCTTGCCGTCCGGCGACCACACGGGGGTGATGTCGTTCGCCGGGCTCTCGACGAGGCGCCGGATGCCCGAGCCGTCGATCTGGATCGTGTACAGGTCGAAGTTGCCGGGCGCGCTCGACTGGTACACGAGCGTGCGGCTGTCGGGAGCGAACACCGCGTAAGCGTTGACCGAGTGCGTCAGCCGGCGGAGCGGGTTCTGGCCCTGCTGGGAGAGCAGCGTCGCGCAGAGGAGGATCGTGTGCATGACCACGACGCTACCGAATCGACTCGACGTCGCGGTAAATACGCCGTCGAGCGCGGGTCAGCGGAACGATAAGCGTGCAACGCGTCAACGCCGCGCGTGTCGTCGCACCGGCACCGCGACGCGCCGGCGTTGACGCAGGAGCAGCACTCCCAGCGTGAGCGCGAGCCAAGCCGCGTTCGAGAGCGCATCCCGCGCGTCGCGCGGTCCGTTCACCGGCACGACCGAGCAACCGCCTCCGCCCCCGCCGCCCGAGCTCTGGAACGTGAACGCGGCCGCGGCGACGACCGCTTGTCCGCTGCCGGTGTCCTGGAGGAGCACGCTGTGCATCCCGGCCGCGTGCGCCGGCGTCACGACCTCGAGCGTGTTCGCGTCGACGAACACCACGGACGTCGCGGCGGTGCCGCCTTGTCCGGTGTCCTCGTCCGCTCCGAACAGCACCGCAGTGCTCGCGGTGAAGTTCGAGCCGTTGATCACCACGGTGTTGCCGCCGTTGACGGTGCCCGCCGCGGGCACGATCGACAGGAACGCCGGATCGGGCGTCGCGACGTACGCGAAGGCGCTGGTCGCGATGTCCCCGCCCGGGTTCTCGACCTCGACGACGTACGGTCCGCCGGGCGCGCCGGCGCTGGTGATCACCTCGATCGACGTCGCGCTGACGACCGTGACCTGCGTCTGCTGCACCCCGTCGATGCGCACGACCGCCGCGGGATCGAACTCCGCGCCCACGATCGAGAGCGACGTCCCGCCCGCCGCGCTCCCGACGTCGGGGAAGAGCGAGTCGATGCTCGGCAGCATCGACGCCTGGAACGCGTTCAGCTTGCGGCCTTCGACGCCCGTCGCGTCGATCGCGACGACGTCGTACGTCCCCGTGGGCATCGCCGCGGTCGTCAGCGTGATCGTGCTCGCGTCGACCACCGTCGCTCCGCCGATCTCGCCGTCGACGTAGATGTTCGGGCCGATCACCACGCGCGCGCCGGCCGCGAAGTTCGAGCCGGTGATCGTGACCGCCGTGCCGCCGTTGCGGCTCCCGGACGCGGGCGCGACGGTCGTCACGACCGGGCTCGGTCCCGTGATCTCGAACGGCGCGGTCAGGATGCTCCGGTCGCCGAGCGTGTTCGTGACCATGACGTCGAAGTGGCCCGCGCTCGCGCCGCCGGGGACGTCCACGTCGAACTGCACTTGGCTCGTGAGCCACGTGAAGTCCGACAGCGTGACGGTGGGATCGCTGGCTTCGAGCGTGCAGCCGGCCGTCAGCCCCGAGCCGCGCAGGAGGTGGCTCGTCGTCGCGCCCGACGTCGCGCGCAGCGGATACGGATCCGCGTTGCCGCCCAGGCGCAGCGCGACGTCGGCTTCGACGAGGAGATCGCCGACCGCGAGAGCCTGCCCGGCCGTCACGACGTACTGGCCGAAGATCGTCGACTCGAAATCCGTCTGCACCGTGTGGCCGGAGCCGAGGTTCGCCGCCGACACCGGATGGTCGAGCGGGCACGCGTACAGCTCGTACGTCCCGGCCGCGAGCGCGCGCAGCACGAAGTCGCCGTCGTTCTCGGCCAGCGCCGCCGCCGCCGTGCGCCCGCTCGTGTCGCGCGCGACCACGTGCGCGCCGGGCACGACGGAGTTGTTGCTGGCGCGGCGGATCGTCCCGCTGATCGTCGCGAAGGCTTGCGCGGGATACGCGTCGCGCAGGCCGAGCACGTCGTCTTGCGACAGGCTGCGGTGCAGGATCACCGACGTGTCGACGTACGGGTACATCGTCGCGCTCGCCCACCCCGAGTGGTCGAGGCCGAGCAAATGGCCGAGCTCGTGGGTCCCGACGTCCTGGACGTCGAAGCGTCCGAACTGGGCCGACGTCGTGAAGTCGAAGCCCGAGCCGTTGAACAGGATGTCCGCGTCCTGGATCGCGCCCGAGCTGCCGAACCACACCGGCGTCAGCGCGACCGTTCCCGATCCGACGGGGAAGTAGCCCGAGTCGTCGTTCTCGTCGAACAGGATCATGTGGATGTCGTTCGCTTCCCAGTCGGTGCGCGCGCGCTGCAGGGCGGACGTGTTCTCGACGAGCGTCGCCGTGGTCTGCGTGTCGGCGTTCCAGGCGTGGATCGCGTTGCGCAGCGCGGTCGTGCCGCTCCCGTTCGGCAGGTTGTCGGACGCCGTCGAGCTGATCACGATCCCGATGTTCGACGGCGCGGACCAGAAGAGCTTGTTGCCGTTGCCGGGGTGGATGAGGCGCACGTGCGCGGTGGCCGGCGCGACGAGCAGCGCGGCGAGCGCCGTGGCGGCGATGCGGGCGAGCGTCTTCATCTAGCGCACCTCGGCGGGCGCTTGCCGCGCTTCGCGTTCGCGTCGCGCCGCGACGGCGGATTCGATATGCGCGACCAGCGCGTCCAGCTCGAGCGAATCCGCGACCGCGTTCACCGGCGCGCCGCTCGCATCGACGAGCGACAGGTCGTCGAACGTTTGCGTCGCGATGCGCTTGCCGTGCGCGTCGCGCGCGATGCGGAACTTGCCCTGAGCGAGCCCGACCGGCATGCGCAGTCCCTTCGAGCTCGGCACGGTGAGGAACAGGACGACGTCCTCCCCTTCCACGAGGCTCGGCATCCCGGCGATCACGAGACCGCGACCGCCGACGACACCGCCCGGCAGCCGGATCGCTTGCGAAGCCTCGGTTGCGCCGAGGAACGTGCGCTTCACGTCGAGCACGAACTCGGTCTCGATGCGCTTGCCGCCGTGAGTTTGCATCGGCCGCGCCGACACCACGCGCGCTTCGACGACGAGCCCCGCGCGATCGACGAGGCCCGGGACGTCCAGGCGGACGGCCGTGCCGGCGCGCGCGACGCGTGGATGGAGCAGAGGCAGGGCGCAGGTGATCGCCGCGAAGGCGAGAAGGAATCGTTGCATGGTGCGGATCCGCGGGGACGCGTGACGCGGCAGCGACGGGGGGGTCTGCCGCTCGAGCGTGATCGGAACCCGCGCCTGCGGTTCTTGAGATCGGCCGCGAACGCTTCGTTCGTGGTTTGCCTCAAGCCGCGCCGGGCCGAGCAATCGATACAGGATCCGCCAGGAGGAGAGAGTGATCGACTCGCGCGTCAAGGCACTGCTCGCGAAGAAGCTGAACCTTCCAAGCCTGCCCACCGTCGTCCAACAGGTCAGCCAGCTCTTGCAGGATCCACGCTCGGGCACGCGCGAGATCGCGGAGCTCGTCGCGACGGATCCGCCGCTCGCGGCGAAGGTCCTGAAGATCGCGAACAGCTCGTTCTACGGCCTCCGCGAGCGCTGCCTCTCGACCGAGCAGGCCAGCGCGATCCTGGGCCTGAAGGTCCTGCGCAACGTCGTGACGCA
>CAZQHA010000214.1:0-7922 GCA_964592795.1 uncultured Planctomycetaceae bacterium
CCGCGCCGTGCAGCGCGGTCGACACCAGTTCCTTCAGCGTCGTCAGGGTGCGGCGACTCGTTGGGCGTATTCGGACACGCGACGCTGCAGCTCGGCGGTGTGGCCTTCGAAGAAGTGGCCGGAGCCGACGACTTCCTCGAGCTCGAGGCCGGCGTGGAGCTTTGGGAACTGGCGCTTCAATTCGGCGAGCGTTCCATACTCGTCCTCGCTCGCCATCACGATCAACCCCGGCTGCGAGACTTCGCGCAGGAACGAGCAGTCGAACCTGGTGACCGGGAGCGCGACGAGCACGACGCGCTGGATGCGCGGGTCGACGGACGCGCGGAACGCCGCCGTGCGCGCTCCGAACGAGAAGCCGCCGGCCCACAGCGCAAGCCCGGGCGACTCCTTCCCGAGCCAATCGAGCGCTGCGCCGAGGTCGTCGGCCTCGCCGCCTTCGCCGTGGTGCGTGCCCTCGCTCTTGCCGACACCGCGGAAATTGAAGCGCAAGACGCGCAGTCCCGCGAGCTGCAAGCCGCGCGCGGTCCGGAACACCGCGGTCGTGTTCATCGTTCCGCCGTACAGCGGATGCGGATGGCACACGACGGCGGCCGCGCGCGGCGCGACGCCTTTCGGCGGCTGCCACAGCGTCGCCTGAAGATGACCCGCGGGACCCGGTATCAGGAGATCCATGAGCGCGCGTACTGTAGTCTCCGCGCGCCGTGTGGAACCGCGTGCTCGCCATCTTCCGCGCCGGGTTCGCGGGTCAATGGGGTCGCGGCGCGTGGCCGGTCGCGCCGCTGATCATGCACGGATCGATCGCGGCCGTCTTGTGCGGGCTCGCGCGCACGGAGCTCCAGCCGTTCGGTTACGCGCTCTTCGCGCTCTCCGTCTCGGCGGCGTTGATCGCGATCCCGCTGCTCGGTGAGTTCGGCGTCCTGCTGCGCTCCGATCCGGCCGCGGACTGGATCGAGGCGCAGCCGATCCGGCGCGTCGAGCTCCGGATCGGCCGGACGCTCGTCGCGCTGGTGCTGCTCTTCGCGCTCGTGCTGTCCGCACTCGTACCGGCCGCGCTCTTCGCGCCGTCGTCGATGGAGTGGTCGGTCCGGCTCGGCTTGATCGCGGTCGGAAGCCTGCAAGCCGTGTTCTTGCTCGCGGCGATCCTGTGCGTTCAGTCGCTGCTCGGTCGGCGCGCCGAGGGATTGCTCGTGCTGCTCCAGACGGTGCTCGTCGCGGGAGTCGTCATCGGCATCGTCGCGGGTCTACGTTACGTGCCGAAGCTCGCGCACCTCGCCAGCCCCAGCGACGCGAGTGCCTCGCTCGCGGCGCATCCGTCCGCGTGGTACGCGGCGTCGCTGTTCGAGCGCGCGCGGGCGGTCGGACCTCTGTGGATGTGGGCCGCATGGATCGCGAGCGCCGCGTCGTTCCTCGCCCTCGCGTTCGCGCCTCTGCCCCGCGCGCGAGCGACGCGCGCGAGCTTCGGACTCACGCTCCTGCTGCGGCCGCTGCGGTCCGTCGCGTCGCGCTTCTGGGTGCGCGCCGACGAACGTGCGAGCTTCCATCTCGTGTTCGACGCCCTCCCGCTCGAGCGCGACTTCGTGCTGCGCACGTACCCGATGCTCGGCATCCCGCTCGCGCTGATCCTCGCGGGAGCACGCGGCGCCGACGCGGAGGAGCGCGATGCGCTGCTCGCCGTGCTGCTCTTCATCCCGGCGACGTACTTGCCGATCCTCCTCGTGCACGTGCCGGCGACGTCGAGCCCCGCGGCGCGCTGGATCCTCGACACCGCGCCGATCGCGCGTGGAGCGATCGAGAACGGCGCGCTCAAGGCCGTGGCGCTGCGATTCCTCTTGCCGCTGTACGTGTTGCTCTCCGTCGTCGCGACGGCGCAAGGCGGATTCGACGTCGTGTCGCGCCTCGCACTTCCCGCTGCGCTGCTCGCGCTGATCGTGTTGCGCAAGCTCTATCCGATGTGCGCCGAGGATCTGCCGCTCTCGGTCGCGCCGACCGACATCGAGGCCAAGCTCGATTGGACCGGAACCCTGTTGATGCTCGGCATCGGGCTCACGGTGTTGTCGCTCGTCGCGCTGAAGTTCGTCGATTCGGCGTGGGTCGGTCTCTTGTGCGCCGCCGGATTGCTCGCGATCGAGCGGATGCTCGATCGAGCAGCGCGCCACTAGCGCCAATCACCCGCGAGCGTGAACGCGGCCCAGTAACGAGGCTCCTTGAACTCCGTGTTCTTCAAGAGATGCAGCTTCGCGCCGCGCAGCGCAGCGCCCGGAGGTTGCTTGTCGACGAGTAGCCTGCGGTAGAACTCGCCCATCAGCTCACGCGTCGCGCGATCGTCGACGCGCCAGAGAGTCGAAATCACGGTCCTGGCGCCGGCTTGCAGGAACGCTCGCCGCAGGCTCATCAAGCCTTCGCCAGGATTCGCTTGACCGAGCGCTGTTTCGCACGCCGAGAGCACGGCGAGATCGCACGCGGAGAGATCCAGTCGCGCGACTTCGTCGGCCGTGAGCACGCCATCGTCGCGGCCTTCGACAGCGGAGGCGTTGACGCCCGCGAGCGCGAGCCCGGTCAGGAGACCGGGGGCGACGGCGTCGGGCGAGATCGATGGCATCACACGCGTTCCTCCCACGCCGGGCTGCACGCCGATGCCCAGCGATTGTCTCGCGTGCGACTTCGACGCTTCCATCGCCGCCGCCCACAGCGACGTGACGCCGTCACGCTGGTAGAAGCCGTGTGTCGCGAGGTGCAGGAGACGCTTCTTGGACGCGGCGGACTTGAACTTCTCCTCCGTCGCATTGGAGAGCGTGAGCAACAAGACGGATTCACTGTTCGATGCACGGGTGTGGTTCGCTCGTTCGCTCGTGTCCTTCGATCGAACCATTGTGTCGCCCGATCGAACGCTTTCGTCGCTGGCTCCATCGCCCTGGTCCACCGATTCATCGAGTGAGCGCACGATGTCAGCCACGCCGTTCACTTCGAGCTTGGTTTCCGGAAGCGGCTCAAAGCGTCGCGAGAACGTGCGCACTCCGCGCGTGGAAGTCGCCGCATTTGCAGCGAGCAGAGGCTCGTGCGCCGATTCCGCACGCGCGCCGTAGTCGACGTCGCCGACGGCGAGCAGATCGAGCGACCCATTGCGTGAGAATGGTTCGCTCTCGAGCAACTCGCGTAGCGATACGGGGTCTTGCTCGTACGCGACATCGACCCTTTCGATCAGAAACGTCTGGTCATCGCTGGTGAGGGCCTCGAACGGGAGCTCGGCGAGACAAGCGTCAGGGCAGATGATGAGCCGGTTGATGCCCTTGAGATGAGGCTGAAGCGGCTGCCACAGTGCTTCATGCAGTCTCTTCATCGCGTCCTTCGCTACGACCGCGCCGCCCGCAGGCTGAACTCCGCGCAACCCCGAGCCACGCAAAGCCGGAGCAAGCGCCGCAAGGGCTCCGTCGACCAGCCGTTCGAGCTCGGACGAAGATCCGAGATCGACGAGCACCGGCTGCGTCGCGCCAGTACGCGTGAGCCAAGCGTGCATGCGCGCAGGAAGCCAATCCCCATCGTCGGCGGGCGGATCATCGGGTCTTGCGAATCGGTACGGAGTGAACTCGATGAAATCGATAATCGCGGCCCTGGTGGGAAGGATGGCACCAAGCTCCGCGGCATCCGTCCGCTCGCGCTCGGGCTGGACGGCCAGCGCTTGGAACAGTTGGCGCTCGACGGAGCGACGATCTTCTTGGAGGCTCTTGATCCGTGCGCGGTGCTGTGCTGCGTCCTGCACGTCGTGCGAGTAGGCCAGCACAGACAGTTGGCTCGTCAAGTCTCGTGCGCGAACGCGCAGCCTTTCGATGGCATCCGCATCTCGACCGCGCGTGGACATCGAGAGGCGCTCGGCGCGGAACGCGAGACCCTTCCACGCAGTCAAGCACGCATAGGTGTCGCCTTGAATGGCGCTTGCGTCCCCGAGCTCGAGAGTAATCGACTGGAAGAGGGCGGAACGAAGTAGACCGAGCCCAAGAAGCCTCAGGTCGCTTGGAGTGTAGAAAGTCTCGGTCCAGGCTCGATCCAGTTGATTGCGAAGTGAAATGCGCGACTCGTTCCGCGCTTCGTCGAGGCGGCCCTGGCGCGCGGCGAGCCTCGCCAGCAAAGCATGAGAGTCGCTCGTGTCTGGATGCTCCTGTCCAAGCACCTTTTCGCGGATCGCGAGCGCGCGCCGGAACCACTCCTTCGCCTCGGCGTAACGACCTTGGCGCTCGAGCGTGGCTCCGATCAGGTTCATGCCCTTCGCCGTATCCGGATGCTCGAGACCAAGCACCTTCTCGCGGATCGCGAGCGCGCGCCGGTGCCACTCCTCCGACTCGGCGTAGCGGCCTTGGCGTTCGAGAAGGGTTCCTACGCTATTCATGCTCCACGTGGTCTCGGCATGCTCGGGTCCAAGCGCGTTCGCACGCAGCGCCATCGCGCGCCGGTGCCACTCCTCCGATTCGGCGTAGCGACCTTGGCGCTCGAGAAGGACTCCGACGTTTTCCACGCTCCATGCCGTATCCCGATGTTCGTGCCCGAGCACCTTCTCGCGTATCGCGAACGCACGCCGGCACCACTCCTCTGCCTCGGCGTAGCGACCCTGGCGCCACAGTGCGACCCCGACGCTGTTCACACTCGATGCGGTAGCCGCATGCTCTGGTCCGAGCACCTTCTCTCGGATCGCGAGCGCACGGCGACACCACTCCTCGGCCTCGGCATAGCGACCCTGTTGCAGGAGAGCGACCCCGACGTCGTTCATGTTCCACGCCGTATCGGGATGTTCGGGTCCGAGCACCTTCTCGCGGATCGTCAGAGCGCGCCGTTGCCACTCCTCCGACTCGGTGTAGCGACCCTGGCGCTCGAGAGAGGCACCGACGTTGCTCACGGTCATTGCCGTGTCCGCATGCTCGGGTCCGAGCACCTTCTCGCGGATCGTCAGAGCGCGCCGAAACCACTGCTCCGATTCGGCGTAACGACCCTGACGCTCGAGGGCGATCCCGACAAAGTTCACGCTCCACGCCGTATCCGCATGCTCGAGGCCGAGCACCTTCTCGCGGATCGTCAGCGCGCGCCGGAACCACTGCTCCGATTCGTCATAGCGACCCTGGCGCTCAAGAGCGATCCCGACATTGGTCGCGCTGATCGCCGTGTCCGCATGTTCCACTCCGAGGACCTTCTCGCGGATCGAGAGCGCGCGCCGGTGCCTCTCTTCCGCCTCGGCGTAGCGCCCCAAGCGCTCCAGAGCAGCGCCGACGTTGTTCACGCTCGCCGCCGTATCCGCGTGTTCGGATCCGAGCACTTTCTCGCGGATCGCGAGTGCGCGCCGGTACCACTCCTCCGACTCGGCGTAGCGACCTTGTCGCCAGAGTGCGGTCCCAACGTGATTCACGCTCGTTGCCGTATCCGCATGCTCGGGTCCAAGCACCCTCTCGCGGATCGTGAGCGCACGCCGGTACCACTCCTCCGACTCGGCGTGGCGCCCCTGGCGCGCCAGAGCGGCTCCGACGTTGTTCGCACTCGTCGCCGTATCCGCATGCTCCGTCCCAAGCACTTGCTCACGAATCGCAACCGCGCGCCTAAACCATTGCTCGCCCTCGCGGAAGCGACCTTGGTCGATGCACACACGACCCACGCGATGCGCGCGTGACGCCAAGATCTCGCTCTTCGGAATGTTGTCATCGAGGTTTCGTTGCAGGTGCTCGATCCCCGTGTGCAGATCTGCTTGCTGGACGGCGAGTGCAGTCGGAGACGTGGAACCCTGGCTGAGCTTCAACGAGAAAGTTCCGAACTCGCCGCGGACGCCAACGACGTCGACGGCGTACACTCGCCCTGCATCCAGATCGCGCACGATCCGAGCGTGCAAGTTCATCCAGCCGTCGTTGTCTTCGGCGAGTACGGCGCCATCGGCATCGCGCAGGACCAGATAGGGATCGAAGTCCCACGAGTGCAGCTCGATCGTGTATGTGCCCGACGTCTCGACAGGCACTGCAACGGACTTCGAGCAGACCGGATGAATCCCCGGACGTTGATCGAGCTTCGGCGCGTGCACATCGGCACTGTCGGCGGCGATCTCGGCTTCGATCGTCGCGCCGGGCAGGAGCACGAGCTCCGGCGAGTTCGCTTGTCGCGCTGTGAGTGATTGGACGATCGTTCCAGCGACGAAGACAACGCAAAGCATGCAGCTCTCACGTAGCGGCGAAAGGCCTCACAGCGCAGAGGCGACGCGCCTCAATGCTAGCGCCGGTTCCCGGTCGTGAATCGCTCCGTCAGCCCTCGAGCGAGGGCCGAGCATCCAGGTATTCCTGCATGTCCGCGGGCAGCGGGCTCTCGACGACGAGCCGCTCCTCCGTCGCCGGCGTCACGAACTCGATGCGGTGGTGATGCAGCGCCTGGCGCTCGAGACCGAGTCGCTTCCAGTCCGCGGCATCGAGCGTCCCGTCTAGCCCCTTTTGGAAGAGCTCCTCGTCGACGCCGTAGAGCTTGTCGCCGACGACGGGATGTCCGATCGCCTCGAGGTGCACGCGAATCTGGTGCTGACGTCCGGTGATCGGACGGCACGCGAGCAGCGCGCAGTCGGCGCGTCGCTCGACGACGTTCCAGTCCGTCCGCGACGGCTGTCCGTCCGACAGCGTCGTCATCTTGAGCTCGACCTTGCTCGCTCGCGCGGCGCCGATCGGCAAGTCGATCGTGCCCGAGTCGCGCTCGGGCACGCCGTGCACGATCGCGTAGTACTCCTTCTTCACCTTGCGCTTCTCGAACTGCTTCATCAGGTGCGAGTGCGCGTCGGGATACTTTCCGATGAGCACGATGCCGCTCGTCTCGCGGTCGAGTCGATGGCACAGCCGCGGTGCGCCGCCGCGCTCGAGCTCGAACCCGGCGCCGTACTTCGCGTGCACGCGCTGGATCAACGTGTCGGACAGGTGTCGCCCGCTCGGGTGCACGGCGAGGTTCGCCGGCTTGTCGACCGCGAGCACGGCTTCGTCCTCGAACAGGACGACGAGCTCGTCCGAGCGCGTCGTCAGCATCGGCACGCGCAGCTCCTCGGGGATGATCACGACGACGCGCGAGCCGTGGCGCAGGCGTCGAGCCGGACGTCGCTCGACGGACGCTTGTCCGCGCCCGTTCGGCTTGCCGGGCGTGCTCGCGTCGACGAGCACGAAGCCGTTCCAGATCAGATCCTGGATCGAAGTGCGGGAGCGCCAGCTCAGGTAGCGGACGAGGAACGCATCGAGCCGGATCTCGAGATCCTCGATGCGCATTTGCAGGTCGCTCGCGTCGACGCGCAGCTCGACCTCGCGCGGCGCTTGCGTGAGATCGCGATCCTTCGGGAAGAGGCCCATGGCGAGCCCGGCCGTTTCGCTCCGCGCCTGGCGCGGCGACGACTCAGAATCCGCGCGCCGGGCGCTTCGCGCGTCGGCGGCGGGTCGGATCGTTCTTGCGCGTCGCCTTCTGGATCGTGCGCAGGCGCTCGCGTCGTTCGCGTCGTCGTTCGTCCGAACGTTTCTCGTGCCAGGCGTTGGCCTTGGCGAGGCGGAAGATCCCGCTGTAGTTGCACTGGCGCTTGAAGCGGCGCAGTGCGGCTTCGAGAGATTCGTTGGCGCGAACTTGGACCTTGATCACACGTGAGTTCCTTGCAGTGACGCAGCGAAAGCGACGCGACCGGCCTTCCCGGGCTGCGGGCGAGAAGTCGGGCCGAAAAGGTTAGCGCGCTCATCGGCAGCGACCAAGGCCCTTCTGGAATTCGCCCAATTGGGCTGCGATCCTGCGACCGTGGGCGCGGGGGACACACGCGAAATCGAGCGCGGCGGCGACTCCGAGGCCGAGGTCCTGCAGGGCACGATCGAGCGCGTCACCTACGCCGATCCGGGCACGCTCTACGCCGTTCTAAAGATTCAACCCGACAAAGGTTATGCCCCGCGCGG
>CAZQHA010000215.1:0-7912 GCA_964592795.1 uncultured Planctomycetaceae bacterium
GTCGCGGAGGCGTTCGCCGCGTTGAGGACGCTGCAAGGCGACGGCGCGTTCGAGCTGGCGCAGTGGATGAACGGGATCGCGCTCACGCTGCGCGAGCTCGAGCGCGGCGCGGCGACCGAGCCGCTGCTCCGCGAAGCCCTGAAGATCCACTGCCGCGCGATGGGCGCCGACTGTCCCGTGCGCCGGATGTCGATCCATCTGCTCGCGACGGAGCTCGTCGACGAGGAGCGCGGCAGCGAGGCGGTGCCGCTCCTCGAGGAGTCGCTCGAGACGTTCGAGCGCGTCGACGAAGCGCACACGCCCGAGGCGGAGCGGACGCGCCAGCTCCTCGCGCAGTGCCGCTCGCAAGCGGAGCGCGCGTCCGCGCGATAGCCGATGTCGACCACGCGCGCCACGCTGCTCGAACGCGTCCGCGACTCGCGCGATTCCGCGGCATGGGAGGAGTTCTTCGCGCTCTACGCGCCGCTGCTCGAGCGCTACGCGCGCGCGTTCGGGCTCTCCGCGGCCGACGCGCAGGACATCCGCGACCAATGCCTGGCCGTGATCGCGAAGCGCATCGGGACGTTCGAGTACGACCGCTCGAAGGGATCGTTCAAGAGCTGGCTGCACCGCATCGCGCGCGACAAGGTCGTCGACGCGATGCGCAGGCCGCGCCCGGAGCGGCCGGAGACGGCCGCGCTGCTCGCGATTCCCGACGACGGCGCCGATCCCGACGCGACCTGGGAGCACGAGTGGCGCGCCGAGCACCTGCGCTACGCGCTGGCGGAGGTCCGGCGCGCGGAGGACGCGCGCGGCCGGGAGCTCATCGATCTCCTGCTCGACGAGGCGCTGACCGCGAACGAGATCGCCGGGCGAACGGGCCTCACGGCCAACCAGGTGTACAAGGCGCGCGCGCGGCTCGCCGTGGACGTCGGCCGCGTCCTGAGGCGCCTCGGCGCCGACGGCTGAAAAAAAGACGGAATTCCCGGCGAACTCGCGCGCGCCGACCGGAGCGACAGCGGTCCCTCATCGAAGGAGTTCGTCATGCATATCCGCGTCGCTCGGCTCGCGTCCCTCTGGGTCGCGAGCGCGCTGTTCTCGAATCCCGCCCTCGCCGTCCAAGACTCGTCCGCGATCTCCACTCCGCGCAAGGTCGCGATCGTGGTGTTCCCCGGCGTCGAGCTGCTCGACTTCGCCGGCCCCGGCGAGGTCTTCGCGATCGCGCGCGGCAAGGGAACCCATGGATTCGACGTGTACACCGTCGCGCGCACGAAGGAGCCCGTCTCCAGCATGGGCTTCGCGACGATCACGCCGAAGTACTCGCTCGACGACTGTCCCGTGCCCGACATCGTCGTGGTCCCCGGCGGTTCCGTGCCGGACGACGATCTCGCCCTGCGCGCGTGGCTCCAAGCGCGCGCGAAGACCGCGGAGCTGATGATGTCCGTGTGCAACGGCGCGCTCGTGTACGCGAACGCCGGATTGCTCGAGGGTCTGACGGTGACGACGCACCACAGCGCGTTGCAGGCGCTCGCGCTCTTCGAGCCCACCGCGCAGGTGCTGACGAACCGCCGCTTCGTCGACAACGGCAAGGTGTTGACCGCGGCCGGCATCGCCGCGGGGATCGACGGAGCGCTGCACGTCGTCGAGCGCTACTACGGTCCGGACGCCGCGTGGCAGGCCGCGCGCCAGATGGAGTACGACTGGCGCCCGGACGAGATCGCGAAGCTCCACTCGCAGCCGGGCGTGGGCGTCGACAACGCCGATGCGCTGCGGCTCGTCGGAACGGCGCGCAAGCTCGGCCCCGCGGCGGTTCTCGCCGAGTACAAGGCGCTCGAGAAGCCGCCGAAGGAAGGTCAGCTCAACTCGTGGGCGTACTGGATGCTGCACTCCGAGCGTACCGAGGAAGCGCTGATCCTCTTCCGCATGGTGACGCAGGCGTTCCCGGAGTCGCCGAACGCGTTCGACAGCTTGGGGGAAGCGCTCGAGGTCTCGGCGAAGAAGGACGACGCCATCGCCGCGTCGCGTCAGTGCTTGGCGCTGCTCGACAAGCACAAGACCGCCGGCGACTTCGACGCGAAGGTGCTGCGCAATTCCGCCAGCTCGCGCGTCGCGCGGCTCACCGGCACGGACGCGGGCAAGCTGCGCTACGTGTGTCCGCCGTGCAGCGGGAGCTGCGACAAGGTCGGCTACCTCGAAGGCGGGCGGTGCCCGGGCTGTCCGATGGAGCTCGTCGAGCGCTCGAACTAGCGCCGTGAGCGCCGCTCGATTCGGCCGGCGGGAGCTCCTCGCGTCGTCGGCGTTCGTGCTCGCGGGCAGCGTGTCGAAGCGCTTCCCGCGAGCATCGCCTCGTCCCGGCGACATCGACGAGCTCGTCCGATGGATCGTGACGACTCCGCGCGAGCCGGCGCTGCGCCGCGGCGCGCGCGAGCTGTGCGACGGGCTCGATGCGTCGGACCTTCTCGGCGCGCTGTTCGTCGCGTCGGCGCGCGAGGTGCGCACCGATCTGCCGATCTTCAATCACGCGGCGTTGTCGGTGTCGGCGATCGATCAGTTGACGGAGACCGCCGACGCGGGCGTTCGACAGCGCAACGCGCTGTGGTGCCTCGACTACTTCAAGGAAGTCCAGGAGGCGGAAGCGCAGCGCGACGACTGGCGGATGACCCCGGTCGAAGCCGTGAAGGTGCCGTCGGGCACGGCGGCGCGCGCGGCGCTCGTCGACGCGCTCGAGCGCTGGGATCGCGACGCGGCGGACGTGGCGATCGCGGGCTTCGTGCGCTCGGCGCCGTTGAACGAGGTGTACGCGTTGATCTGGGAGTACGGGCTGCGGTGCGTCGCCAACCTCGGTCACAAAGGCATCTACGCCGTGTTGTCGCGACGCGCGCTGCCGCTCGCCGGCGAGCGCCATGCCGAGGACGTGCTGCGCTCTGTCGTGACGTCGTTCTTCACGGGTGGACGCTCCGCGAAGTCGGCGCCGTTCGAGCGCTCGCGCGCGCTCGTCGCGCAAGCGATCGTCCCGGCGGTGCAGCGAGCGGCGGACGCCGGCGCATCGCGAGAACTTCTAGCGGCCCTCCGACAGCACGAACCCGATGAAATGCCTGCGATCGTCGCGAAGCTGATCGCCGAGGGCACGGCGCCATCGGTGCTGTGGGATGCGATCGTGGCCGCGGCGTGCGAAGTGAGCGTCGCCGATCCGGGCATCGCGACGCTGCACGCGCTCACGTCGGTCAACTCGCTGCACCACATCGGACTCCACGCCCCGAGCCAGCGCATCGCGCAGCTCGCGCTGCTGCAAGCGGCGGCCTGGGTCGCGCAGTTCCGTCTCGGGCTCCCGGAACGCGCTGCCGCGATCCGCGTCGACGCGATCGAGGGTCGAGAGTCGGAGCTCGACCGCGTGCTGTGCGACGAACCGAGCCTCGAGCGAGTGCGCGGCGCGATCTGGCTCGGAGCGCATCGGTGCGACGCCTTCGTCGAACGCGCACGACACCTCGGTCGAACCCTGTGCGACGACGTGCACGAGTACAAGCTCACGGCTGCGACGCTCGAGGAGGCGAGGCTTTCCTCGGGTTGGGTCCGGCCGCTCCTGTGCGCGACGACCGTGCTTCAGCTGCCGTCGCAGTGCCGTCCGGAGAGCGCGCGGCTGCGGCGGATCGCGGATGCCGCGGCCGTGGCGAAGGCGCGCTAACGCTTGAGGGTGCGCGGACCGAGGCGCAGCTTCGACTCGGTCACGTTGTTCCCGGGGATCGTGACCCACGGTGTCACCGGGAAGAGCGGGTTGTTCGTCCGCACGCGCGCGCGCCAGTGGAACGCGCGCGCGACGTCGAGGCCGTGGAGCGGGGCGACGACGGTGAGCGACGGAGGGCCAGCCGAGGGACACTGCACGAGCTCGTCGAACGTGAGCGGCGCGCCGGTGACCGGCTGCTCCGTGCCCGATTCGACGTGGGTTCCGTCGAGTGAATCGCGGAGCGGGCGCACTTCCCACTCGAGGCGCGCCGTCGGCGACGCGCCGCTCGCCCATGAGAAGCCGGTCAGCCGTCGCTCGAATCCGAGACGGATGCGGATCGTGCTCGCCGCCTTCGATCGTCCGAGCCACCCGATCGGCGCCGAGTCGTCGGCCTGACGTTGCCGCGGCGCGAGCGTCCAGCCGCCGCGACCTTCATTCCCCATGCAGACTACGGCCCGCCCTTCGCCGATGTTGCCTTCGTCGGCATAGCGCGCGCCGATGATCACGTCGCTGAACCCGTCGCCGTCGACGTCCCCGGCCGTCGACACCGACCATCCGAAGAACGCACCCGCTCGATCGCTCTCCGCGGTCCATGCAGCGGTCGTCGCCAGCCCGCTCGCGGAGCCGAGGTACACGAACGCGCGGCCTTCGTCGACCTGACCGTCGTCGAACGCATGTGCTCCGACGATCACGTCGCTGTAGCCGTCGCCGTTGACATCACCGGCGCTCGAGACCGAGCGACCGAACCCGCCGAGGGCTTGATTGCCTTCCGCCGACCACGCGGCAGTGGTGGAGGGGCCTGTTTCCGAGCCCAGGTACACGTACGCACGGCCGTCCTGGATCACGTTCGCTTTGTAACCGTCCGCGCCGATCAACACATCGCTGTAGCCGTCCCCGTTCACGTCGCCGGCGCTCGAGACGGAACCTCCGAACTGCGCGCCGTCGGCCGGGACCTCCGCGGTCCACGTCGCGCTCGCGGCGAGCCCCGCGGACGAGCCCAGGTACACGTACGCTCGACCCTGGAACGCGTGCGGGTTCGTGAAGAGCGGCGCGCCGACGATCACGTCGCTGAATCCGTCGCGGTTCACGTCGCCTGCGCCCGCGACCGAAGCTCCGAACGTCGCGGAGAAAGAGTCACCCTCGGCGGTCCATGCGGCGGTCGCGGCGAGACCGGTGGGTGATCCGAGATACAGGAACGCGCGACCCTCGTTCGCCTGCCCGTTGTCGAAGCCGTCGGCTCCGAGGATCACGTCACCGAAGCCGTCGCCGTTGACGTCGCCCGCCGTCGCGACGGAAACACCGAGCCGCGCGGAAACCTGATTGCTCTCCACGGTCCACACCGCGCTGGCGGAGAGACCCGCGCTCGAGCCCAAGTACACGAACGCGCGACCCTCGGCCGTTTCGCCGTTGCTGTAGTTCGAAGCTCCGACGATCACGTCGCTGTAGCCGTCGCCGTTGACGTCGCCCGCGCCGCTGACCGCATCGCCGAAGGATGCGTTGGCCGTGTCGCTCTCCGCGGCCCAGACCGGGGTGTTCGAGAGACCGTTCTCGGAGCCCAGGAACGCGAACGCTCGGCCTTCGTCCGATTCGCCGTTGTCGTACTTGGGCGCTCCGACGATCACGTCGCTGTAGCCGTCGCCGTTGACGTCGCCGGCCGACGCGACGCTGCGGCCGAACTCCGCACCCGCCTGATTGCCTCGAGCGGTCCACGCGTCGCTCGTCGCAAGTCCGAGCGCTGAGCCCAAGTACACGAACACGCGACCTTCCAGCGCCTGTCCGTTGCTGAATTGCGGCGCCCCGACGATCACGTCGCTGTAGCCGTCGCCGTTCACGTCGCCGGCGGTGACGGCGGACAAGCCGAAGTTCGCGTTGGCTTGATCGCTCTCCGCCGTCCAAGCCGCGCTGCTTGCGAGACCGGCGCTGGACCCCAGGTACACGGAGGCTCGTCCCTCGTCCGCCTGACCGTTGTCGTTGAACGACGACCCGACGATCACGTCGCTGTATCCGTCGCCGTTCACGTCGCCCGCCGTGCCGACGGAGGCGCCGAAGAACGCGAAGGACTGATCGCTCTCGGCCGTCCAAGCGGGGCTCGTCGCGAGCCCTGCGCCGGATCCCAGGTACACGAACGCGCGACCTTCGGACGTTTGGCCGTTCGAGTATTCCCCTGCTCCGACGATCACGTCCCCGTAGCCGTCGCCGTTGACGTCACCCGCCGTCGCGACGGACATCCCGAACAGCGCAGCGCCTTGGTTGCCCTCCGCGCTCCAGGCTGCGCTCGTCGCGAGGCCCGAAGCCGATCCGAGATAGACGAGCGCGCGTCCTTCCTGGGGCTCGCCGTTCGTGAAGGCGAACTGTCCGACGATCACGTCCCCGTAGCCGTCGCCGTTCGCGTCGCCGGCCGCGGCGACGGAGTTGCCGAACGCGGCACCGACTTGGTTGCCCTCCGCCGTCCAAGCCGCGGTGGTCGCTAGACCTGCCGAGGAACCCAAGTACACGAACGCTCGACCCTCGTCGCTCTCTCCGTTGTCGTAGCCGTACGCCCCGACGATCACGTCGCTGTAGCCGTCGCCGTTCACGTCACCCGCTGTCGCGACGGTGATTCCGAAGTATCCAGAGTCTTGATCGCTCTCGGCGGTCCACACGGCGCTGGCCGAGAGTCCCGCATCCGAGCCGAGGTACAAGTATGCGCGGCCCTCGTCGCTCTCTCCGTTGTCGTAGACGTACGCCCCGATGATCACGTCGCTGTATCCGTCGCCGTTGACGTCGCCCGCCGTGGCCACGCTCACGCCGTACTCCGCGCTCGCCTGATCGCTCTCGGCCGTCCAAGCAGCGCTCGTCGAGAGTCCTGCGGCGGAGCCGAGGTACACGAACGCTCGGCCCTCGTTCACTTCGCCGTTGTCGTACTCGTGCGCCCCGACGATCACGTCGCCGTATCCGTCGCCGTCGACGTCGCCGGCGGGCGCGACGCACACGCCGAAGCGGGCACCCGCCTGATCGCCTTCGAAGGTCCAAGCCGGTCCCGTGAGCACCGGATCGACGGTCAGCGGATAGATCGCGTTCGCGTCGTCGACCGAGATCCCGACGCCGTCGGGACTCGACTCGAGGCGTGCGTCGAGCTCGCGGCCTCGCGCGTCGAATGCCACGAGCCCCGTGTAGCGCAGCCGGATGTCGCCCGCCGCATCGACCAACGTTCCCGATGTTCCGCTCGCGTCGATTCGAAGGCTCAGGTCTCCGCCGAACTCCAGCCCGATCCAGAGCCGCTCCGTGCCTGCCGGAGGACGCGCGATGCTCCAGCCTTGCTCGAGGCCGCGCTCGTCGTTCACGAACCACTCGGTGAGCGCTCGGTGGTCGAGCTCCACGCGCGCATCCGTGGCGTGAAGCGTCGCCGCGTCGAGTGCGACGGCGTCTCCGACGCGACCGAAGCTCTGCGTCGCGAGCACGAGCTTCCACGGAGCGCCTTGCGCATCGCGGGGAACGACCTCGAGACCGCCCGACGAGATGCGGCTACGAAAATCGTGTGCGCGGTTGGGAGCGGACCAGCTCCCCGCCGCATCCGCGAGCGCGGAGAAACGGTACTCCTGGCGTGCGAGCTCCTCGGCCACGCGAGTGAGCCAGGGCTCGTTCGGACTCGACCGCGACTGCCCGCTGATGGGAAGCGCGACGATGCCAGCCACGAGCAAGCGAAGCGCGATGGTCTTCATGGCGAGGAGTGCGAGGTGTTTCGATTAGATCACGAAGCGCGCGCGGCGGTTGGGTCCGCGAATCGCGATCGCTAGACTCTGCGCCCTCCATTGGCGGGAAAACCGTCCTGTCCCATGCCCGAGCGCGTCCTCACCGTCGAAGGAATCACGAAGCGCTACGGCGACTTCACGGCCGTCGACGACCTTCACTTCTCCGTCCCGCGCGGCTCCGTGTGCGGATTCCTGGGTCCCAACGGCGCCGGGAAGACGACGACGATTCGCATCATCCTGTCGATCTACGAGGCGACGTCGGGGACGGTCGACATCCTCGGACACAAGTCCGCGCTCGAGGTGCGCACGCGCATCGGGTACTTGCCGGAGGAGAAGGGCCTCTACAAGAAGATGACCGGCCGCGAAGTGATCTCGTACTTCGCGCAACTCAAGGGCATGTCGCGGGTCGACGCGAACGCGCGGGCGGTCGAGCTGCTCGATCGGTACGGCCTGGGCGAGTTCAAGGAGCGGCGCTGCGAGG
>CAZQHA010000216.1:0-7886 GCA_964592795.1 uncultured Planctomycetaceae bacterium
GTCGCAGAGGCCGAGCGCATCGCGGACCGCCGCGAGCACCTTGGGGCCACCCGGATGGCAGATCCAGCGCGCGACGTCGCTGCGCCGCAGGCCGTGCGACGCGAGGAACGCGTCGGCGTCGCGGCCGACGTGCTCGCGCGCGACCGACGGTACTTCGGGGCTCAGCACGATCGTGAAGCCGTGCTCGTCGATGCGCCAACCCATCACGTGCTCGGTGTCCGGATAGAAGACCGAGCGCGTGTCGACGATCCTCGGCCCGACGCAGTCGCGGTCCTTGCCGACGATCACCGCGGCTCCGGCGCCGTCGCCAAACAGCGCGCTCGAGATCACGTGAGCCAACGAGACGTCGCCGCGCTGCCAGGTCAGCGAGCAAAGCTCGACCGTCAGCACGACCGCGACGTGACCGGGATGGCCGCGAACGTAGTCGGCGGCGCGCGCGACGGCCGCGGCGCCCGCGACGCAGCCCAATCCGAACAGCGGCATGCGCTTGACGTCGGGCCGCAAGCCCATGCGGTTGATCAAGCGCGCGTCGATCGAAGGAGCGGCGAGGCCGGTGACGGTCGAGAAGAAGATCGCGTCGACGTCGGTCGGCCGGAGTCCCGCGCGCTCCAGCGCGGCGGTGATCGCTCGTTCACCCAGGTCGGTCGCGCACGCGATCCAGGCGTCGTTGAACTCGCCGAAGGTCCGCAGGCGCTCGTAGGCTTCGATCGGAAGAGCCAGGTGCCTGTGCTTCACCGACACGCTCGCGTGGAGCGAGTCCAATCGCCGGAGCGCATCCGGATCGTCGCGCCACGTGCGACGCAAGAACTCCGTCAACGTCGCCTGGTCGTAGACGTGCGGCGCCAGCGCGCTCGCGACACTCGTGATCTTCATCGGTCGAACCTCGGGAGGAAGTACGGCACGCGCTCACGATACTCACGGTAGCGGTCGCCGAATCGATCGAGGTAACGCAGCTCCTTGTGCAGGGGTCCGAACATGCAGTAGATGCTCCACGCCGTCGCGATCGCGACCTTGTCCGCGGTCCACACCGGGCCGGTCCACAGGACCAGCGCGAAGCCCAAGTAGATCGGCTGACGGCAACGGCCGAACAGTCCTCCGGTCGGGAAGTCGCGATACCGCGCCGGCGCGCCGGACAGGACCGAGCTCCAGCCGAGGTAGCCGGTTTGGATGCGCATGTCCGCGTCCGCGATCGACTTCATCAGGAAGATCCAGCTCGCCGCGAACGCGGCCGTGTGGATCCAGAGCGGGATCCCGTGCGGCTCGTACAGGGTCCACCCGGTCGGCGACCACAGGACGAACGCCGCCAGGATCTGCGCGCTCGCGATCGCCGCGAACGTCGTCGTCGTCAAGGTGGCGCCCCACGGCGGCGGCGCGATCCGCGCCATGAAGCGCAGTCCGCCGCGGCTGAGCAGGAACGAGTGGACGATGGGAAACTGCACCATCAAGATCGCGTTGGCGAGGACCGCTGGCGCGCCGTGGAGTGGTCCGTATCCGGAGCGCAGGCCGGAGTACAAGCCGGCGATCATGCTGACGATCGCGGCGGCGAACGTCGCGTGACAAGCGGCCCCCAACCCGAGCGCGAGCGCTCGGATGCGAGCCGTCGGATGCGGCTGGATCATCGGAGCGTCACCCTCTCGAACACCGCGGTGCCGTGCTCGCTCTCCAGCCGCAGCCGTCCGTCGGACATCGACGCCGCGACCCGCTCGGACGCGTCCAATCGCAGATCGCCGTCGACGAGCTCCCACGCTCCCGACAGCGTCGTGAACTCCGCGTGCCCGACGCCCGTCGTGAGCGCCGCGCCGGTGTAGGTGCGGTCCGCGTTGAAGCAGTAGTAGATCTTGAGCAATCCTCCCGCCGCCTCCCCGCTGACCTCCACCGACTCGTAGAGACCCTCCAAGTCGGCCGCGGATGCGGCGAGCCACGTGAGCTCCGCGACGGCCGGCGGGACGGAGCGATCCGACTGCGGCAGAGTGCCCGAGCCGACGCACGACGAGAGCGCCAGCGCGAGCAGCGATCGCGTGAGGAGATCAGCGCGCATCGGCGACCTCCGATCCGCGGGCGCTCTCCGTCGGCGCCACCGCGCGGAATCGCAGCGAGATCCACACGCGCACGTCCGGCTCCATGCGGATGAGGCCGAACTTGCTCGGGACCGGCACGCCGAAGTCCGGCAGGTGGATCCGCGTTTCGCCTTCGACGACGAGGCGCTTCGATGGATCGACCGACGCGCGGACGGGCATCGACACGTCGTGAAGGACGCCGCGGACTTCCATCCGTCCCAACGCGTCGCCCTCGAGCGTCTGCGCAAGCGGATCGACGGACCGGGCGCGGAACCCGACGATCTCGAACGTCAGCTCGGGATGATCGGCGGCCGCCAGCGTCTCACGCATGTTCGCGTCGCGATCGGGTTCACCCGTCGTGAGCCCGAGCGCGGAGACGACGATCCGTCCGGTGCAGGATTCCTGCGGCCGCGCGAGGCAGGTGGCGAGCTCGCCGCGGACCGAGCTCGTCGTTCCGCTGAAATCGTGCAACGTGCTCTTGGCGTCGAACCCGACGCGCGACAGATCGCTCGAGAGCACGAACCGACGCGGAGCGTCGAACGCGAACCCGGACGAAGGCAGTCGAAACGCGAGGAACCGGTGACCGCCTCCTTCGACGGGCCGGTCGGCGCTCGGCGCGACCACGGCCGGCTCCGGCTCGCGGGCGACGACGGCCGGCTCCGGCTCCGTCACCGGAGTCATCGCCGGCGCCGCCGATGACGAATCGCGCAGCGCGGCGAAGCGCGCGGCGAGCTCGCCGCGCAGCGACTCGACGCTCCGCCGGACGTTCTCGTCGGATCGCTCGAAGGCCTCCGCCGTGGCGTGCGTCTGCGAATCGACGGCGATCGTCCATCGCTCGACCTCGTCGCGCATCTCGCGCATCGTCTCGTCGAGCGCGAGCAAGCGCTGTTCGAGAACGTTTGCTGCGGCACTGTCGTCTCTACGCCAAAGTGCGCAGATCGATCCGACGCAGATCGCCGCGGCGAGCGAAATGATCCAGGTTGCATGTCTGAAGAATCCGTTGCTTGCGTTCATTGCGCGGCCGTTTGTGCAAACGATGGACCAATTCGGCACGACGGAGCGACGGCGAGATTCCGGCCGCGCGCGTTGAAGAGAATTCAATGGAGTTGAATGAATGCCAACGCTCGAATCATTCGCGCGCGACGGCGACGCAGAGACCGCGAACGATGTCGGCGGCACAGCGCGTGCGAAGACGCGCGACATCGAACCATGGACGAGTGTCGAAGCGATGTGCTGATCGTTGGAGCCGGACCGGCGGGCGCGAGTCTGGCGTGGCGCTTGGCGCGCGCCGGATTCCACGTGCGCGTGGTCGAAGCGCGGACGTTTCCGCGCTTCAAAGCCTGCGGCGAGTTCCTGAACCCCGAATGCGTGCGCATGCTGCGCGAGCTCGGCGTCGAGAGCGAGCTGCGCGCGCTGGGAGCGCGCAGGTTGAGCGGTTTCGAGCTGTTCGGCTTCGCGCGCCACGCGTCCGGCGGATTCGCGTCGCTCGGGCTCGTGAAGGCGCCGTCGGACCACGGGCTCGCCCTGCGCAGGGAGGTCCTCGACGCCGCGGTGCTCCGCGCGGCCGTTCGCGCCGGAGTCGAGCATCGCGAGGGTGTCCGCGTGACCGGTCTCGTCCGCGACGCGTCCGGATCGGTCCGCGGCGTCCTCGCGCGCGACCGTGACGGTGGTCGGTTCGAGCTCGGAGCCACGTTCACGATCGGCGCGGACGGTCTGCGCTCCGTGGTCGCCGGCGCACTCGGGGTGCGCCGGCCAATCGCTTGGCTCGAGAAGCTGGCGCTCGTGACGCACTACGAGCGCGTGCCCGAGAGCGAGCGTGCCGAGCTCCACTTCTTCTCGCGCGGATACTTCGCGGCGCACAGCGTGGATCGCGCCCGGTTCAGCGTGAACCTCGTCGTCGACGCCGCGGCCGTGCGCGAGTCCCCGGACTCGCCCGCGCAGACGTTCGATCGCTTGGTCGACGCGTGTCCAAGGCTCCGGGCACGGCTCCACGGCGCACGTCGCACCGAGCCCGTGCGCGGCGTCGGTCCGCTCGCGTTCGCGACGACGCGCCAGGCGTTCGCCGGCGCGGCGTTGGTGGGGGACGCCGCCGGCTTCGTCGATCCGATGACGGGAGAAGGCGTTTACGCGGCGCTCCGCGGCGCGGAGCTCTTGGCGGAGTCCCTCGAGACGGCGTTGCACGCGCGGCGCTCCGATCCGCGGGCCTTGCGCGCGTACGAGGTGCGGCGGCGCCGCGAGCTGGCCCCGCGTGCGTGCCTGTCGCGCGTGCTGCAGCGAGGCCTGCGCCACGACCGGATCGTTCGAGGCATACTGTCGGCCTTGGAAGCTCGTCCTGGGCTCGCCGATCTCTTGGTCTCCGTTTCGGGTGACTACGTTCCGCTCTCCGAGCTCGCGCGACCGTCCGTGTGGCGCGCGGCGCTGCGGCCGTCGACCGACGTGCGCGACCCTCTGGGCGTCTCACCGGAATGTTGACCGCGTCCTCCCCCCGCCACACGCCGGCGTTCGCGATGCGAAGCAGCCTGGGCCGGAAGCTCGGGCTGGTCTTCGCGCTGATCGTCTGCGTGTTCGGCGCGCTGTGCGCGGTCGTCTGGCACCAGGTCTCGCAGATGCACGTGAGCCTCGCGCGAGTCCTGGAGGAGCACCGCGAGGACGAGCTGGCGCGCGAGCTCCTGCGCAGCTTGCAGAGCATGGACGCGGCGATGCGGGCGAGCGACTCGAGTGGGGACGGCGCGGAGCACGTCGTGTCCGGTCTGCTCGAGGGCGCCGAGCGCGCTTTCGCCGCCTTCGTCAGCGGCCCCGCCGGGGGGGACCCTTCCGACCCCTCGCATCAAGCGAAGGAGAACACGATGTTCACCGAGCTCCGCGGCGTGCTCGCATCCGTCCGTGGCGAGCTGGAGCGGAACGAGACGCCGACGCAGCTCGAGCGGGCGCGGGTGCTCGCGGCGTCGCTGCAGCGCGAAACGCACCGCGAGGCGCGCGAGTCCGTGGATGACCTCGAGGCTCACGGCGTGCGCATGAGCCGCACGGTCTACGCGACGGCCGCGGTCTCGTTCGGCGCGCTGCTCCTGATCTGGTGGGCGGCCAACCGCCAGGTCGCGCGGCCGATCCGCGGACTCTCGGAGAGCGCGCGTCGAATCGCGGAGGGTCACCTCGACGAGGCGATCCCGGTGCGATCGAACGACGAGATCGGGCTCTTGACGTCGGAGTTCAACGCGATGTCGCGGCGACTCGCCGACGTGCACGCCGCGCAGGAGCGCCGCGTCGCGGAACGGACTCGGGATTTCCTCCGCGCGGCGCGCCTCGCGGATATGGGTCGGATGGCGGCCGGCATCGCGCACGAGATCAACAATCCCTTGGCGTCGATCGCCTCGTGCGCCGAAGGGCTCGAGCGGCGCGTGCGCGGCGGGACCTCGCAGCTCGCCGACGAGCTCGAGTACCTGCAGATCATCGCCAAGGAGGCGTATCGCGCGCACGAGATCACGTCGCGATTGCTCGACTTCGCGCACCAGGACGGCGCGGCGAAGAGCGTGTTCGCGCTCGACGAGATCGTGCACGGCACGCGCGTCCTGCTCGAGCACCGGCTGTCGTCGCGCGGCGTCACGCTGGCGACGCACTGCGACGCGTCGCTCCAGATCCTCGGGAGCGCGTCGGAATGGAAGCAAGTGCTCCTCAATCTGATCCAGAACGCGTTCGACGCGAGCCCGGACGGCGGGCGGATCGACGTGCGTTGCCTCGCCGACGGCGACGACGCCGTGCTCGAGGTCGAGGACCGCGGCCCGGGCATTCCTGCCGCGGACCTCGAGCGCGTCTTCGATCCCTTCTTCACGACCAAGGCGCCGGGCAAGGGCACGGGGCTCGGGCTCGCGATCGTCGCGCGCATCGTCGAATCCCACTCGGGTCGGATCATGGCCGAGAACACCGGGCACGGCGCGCTCTTCCGCATCCGCGTTCCGCGCGCGAGAGTGGCCGCCTCATGAAGCGGTTCCGAGTGCTCCTCGTCGACGACGACGAGGTCCTGCGCAAGGTCGTTTCGCGCGAGCTCGCGGACCGCGGGTTCGAGGTGGAGTCGTTCTCCGGCGCTCCGGGCGTGCTCGAAGCGATCGAGCGCGAGCCGCCGCGCGCGATCCTGCTCGACCTGCGGCTGCCGGGCGTCGAGGGCATGCAGCTCCTCGCGTCGATCCGAGCGCTCGATCCCGATCCGCAGATCGTCGTCTTCACGGGGCACGGCTCGATCGAGCAAGCCGTCGAGGCCATGCGCCTGGGCGCACACGACTTCCTCACGAAGCCCGTGCGGCTCGACGTCCTCGAGCAGAGCCTGCGGCGCGCGTGCGAGACGTTCGCGCTCCGCGTGGAGAACCGCCGTCTGCGGCGCGTCGCGACCGCGGAGAGGCGGCCGGCCGCGATCCTGGGACGCAGCCGGGCGATCGCGGAGCTCCTCGACACGATCTCGCGCGTGGCGAAGAGCTCGAGCAACGTCCTGGTGCAGGGCGAGAACGGAACGGGCAAGGAGCTCGTCGCGCGCGCGATCCACGCGGCGAGCCCGCGCGCGGACGAGCCGTTCGTCGTCGCGAACTGCGCCGCCTTGCCCGAAGCGCTCGTGGAGAGCGAGCTCTTCGGACACGAGAAGGGATCGTTCACCGGCGCCGACAAGAAGCGCATCGGCCTCTTCGAGGCGTCGCACGGCGGCACGCTGTTCCTCGACGAGCTGGGCGAGCTGCCGCGACCCGTTCAGGCGGCGCTCCTGCGCGCGATGCAGTTCGGCGAGGTGCGTCCGGTCGGCGGCGATCGCGTTCGCTTCGTCGACGTGCGCGTGATCTCCGCGACGAACCGCAAGCTGCTCCAGCTGGTCGAAGAGGGCGCGTTCCGCGAGGACCTCTACTACCGCGCGGCCACGCTCCACGTCGACGTCCCGCCGCTGCGCGCGCGCGCGGAAGACGTGCCCGAGCTGGCGCGCGCGTTCGTGCAGAGGGCGGCGGCGCGCTTGGGTCGCGCGATCGAGCTCTCCGACGAGGCGATCGAGCGCTTGTCGCGCCATTCGTGGCCCGGCAACGTGCGCGAGCTCGAGAACGCCGCGGAGAGACTGTGCGTGATGGCGGAAGGACCCGCGATCTCGGCCGAGCTCGTCGAACGGTTCGTGCTGCAGAACGCGCGCGCGTCCGGAGAGCTCCCCTCGCTCCATCTCGACACGCTGGAGTCGATCGCCATCGAAGCCGCGCTGAAGCGTCACGGGGGCGACAAGCGCGCGGCGGCCGCCGATCTCGGCATCGCGCTGAAGACGCTCTACAACAAGCTCGAGCGCCTCCACCCCAAGGCGCAGTGACGCCGCCGCGATCCGTCCTTAGACTGCGCCGCATGTCGCGCACGACTCTCCGCTCGTTGTGGATCGCCTTGTTGCTTTCGGCCTGCGCGTCGAGCCCGGCCTCCGCGCCGCGCGACGAGCGGCTCGACTGGTGGCGCGAGGCGCGCTTCGGCCTCTTCATCCACTGGGGCCTCTACGCGATCCCCGCCGGTCAATGGAAGCAGGACACCGACCACGGCGAGTGGATCATGACCACCGCGAAAATCCCGGTGGAGGAGTACGAGCGCTTCCGCGAGCGGTTCGACCCGGTCAAGTTCGACGCCGACCTGTGGGCGCGCACCGCGAAGGAAGCGGGCATGAAGTACATCGTGATCACGAGCAAGCATCACGACGGCTTCTGCCTCTTCGATTCGCAGCACACCGACTACGACGTGATGTCGACGCCGTTCCAGCGCGACATCTTGAAGGAGCTCTCCGACGCGTGCCGCAAGCACGGCCTCGCGATGTGCTGGTACCACTCGATCATGGAC
>CAZQHA010000217.1:0-7788 GCA_964592795.1 uncultured Planctomycetaceae bacterium
GGGTACTGGTTCTTCCGCTCCTCGGACCGCTTGTAGAGACCGGCGAAGTTGGTGAACGGCGGGACGGGTGCGTTGTTCTCGGTGTACGACTTCACCGTTCCGTACGAGAGTCGCAGCGTGAACGTGGCGTCGGGGTAGAGATCCTCGCCGTACAGCGCGAACTGCGCCGCCGCGATCTTGGCGTAGGCTTCGCGCTCCTGGCTCTCGACCTCGTCCTCGTAGCGCTTGCGGAGCTTGCGGCTCTCGGGATCGAGCGCGCGCGCCAGCTGGATCATGGGGTCCGCCGAGCTGGCGATCGCCGCCGCGGCGCCCTCCGCGATCTTCTTGCGGTTCTCGACCGATGCGAGCTGCGACCCGTGCACCAGCTCCTCGGCGCGCGCGCGCGGCGACTTGCCGCCGAGCGCGAGCGCGACCGTCGGATCCTCGCCTCCGAGCAACTCGACCATCAGCTGCAAGCTCGCCGCCATGTTCTCGACCTCCAGAGCCGGGTACACGGGCGCGGGCGAGTAGAGCCGCAGCTCGAGCGACTTCAGGTTCGAGTCGGCGTACTCGCGCAGCCGCTCCGCGCTGGGCTTCTTCTTCTCCTCCGCGAGGCGGACGAGATCCTTCGCGACGGTGAAAAGCTTGCCCCCGAGCCTCAATCCGCCGCCGCCCAACCCCGTGTAGCGCTCGAGGAACGACGCGTACGTCTGCTCCGCGCGCGCGATCTGGTCCCACGCGTCGCCCCACTGCTTCTTCCATTCGGGATTCGCGTCGACGGCGGCGCGCAGCTTCCGCTCGGCGTCCATCTTCTGCTGGAGGATCGTCGGATCCTGCAACCCGGCGAGGATTCCCGTGCGCGCCTTGCGGCTGTTCTGCACGGAGAAGTAGTCGCCCTCGGCGATCCGCCGATTCTCCTCGCTGCGGCCGGAGAACGTGGCGAGCTGCACTTCGCGGCGCCAGAGGTTGCGCATCGACAGCGGATACGACACGTCGCGCAGGAACTTGAGGTGATCGACGGTGAAGAGGCGCTCGGTGCGGCCCGGGTGGCCGGCGACGAACACGAGCTCCTGATCCGCCGCGCCGTTGCGGCTCCACTTGAGGTAGTGCTCGGGACGCAGCGGCGCTCCGTTCTCGTAGATGCGGAAGAAGCACATGTCGAGGTCGAAGCGCGGGAACTCGAAGTTGTCGGGGTCGCCTCCGAAGAACGCGATGCCCTTCTCGGGCGCCATCACGAGCCGCACGTCCGTGTAGCGCTTGTAGCGATACAAGTGGTACCGGCCGCCTTGGTAGAGCGTGACGACCTCGCTCTTCAGCCCCGTCGACTTCTCGGATTCGTCCTCGATCGTCACCATCGCTTCGCGGCGCGCCTTGTTGGCTTCCGCGCTCGACATCTCCGCCTTGGCCGCGCCCTTGACGCGCTCGGTGACGTCTTGGATCTCCCACAGGACGTGCATCTCGATCTCGGGGCACTTGACCTCCTCGCCGAGCGTCCGCGCGTAGAAGCCTTCCTCGATCAAGTTCTTCTCCGCCGTCGACATCTTCTCGAGCGTGTCCGACCCCACGTGGTGGTTCGTCATCACGAGACCGGTCGGCGAGACGAGCGAGCCCGATCCGCCCGTGCTGATGCGCACCGCGGACTTCTGCAGGTGCTCGAGCCACTTCTCGCTCGCCTCGAAGCCGTACTTCTCCTTGAGCTGCTTCGACGGCGGGCGGTTGAAGAGCCACATGCCTTCGTCCGCGTGCGCGGTGGCGGAGCAGAATGCGGCGAGAAGGACGGCGCTCGAGACGAGGTTCGAAAGGGACATGGGCACCTTCGCGAAGTGAGGAAGGAAAGGGGTGCGCGCGCGGAGTTCGCGGTCGCGCGCGCGGAAGGGCGACAGGATAAGCCGCCGTCACGGCGCGCGGAAGTTCCGCCGTGGGGCTGCCCCAACCGCGGTGCCGCGCCTGGGCACGGCATACTCACGATGAACACGCGCGCGTTGCGAGCGCACGGGCACGGCGAATTCGGAAGCTACGTGGGATACAGCGGCAGCGCCGGGAACTTCGAGGGAGGCGACTCCGGCGGCTTCGGCAGGTCGAAACCGAAGACCTCGCAGAAGTGCTTCACCGTCAGCACCTCGCACAGGAAGTTGCCCGGAGGAACGTCCGCGTGATCGACGAGACGCGTCATCACGTTCGGATCGAGACCGCATGGCTGGAACGCGCCGAACGCGGAGAGATCCGTGTGGACATTGAGCGCGAACCCGTGCCAGGCGACCCAGCGGCGCACGGCGACGCCGACGGAACACACCTTCTTGTCGCCGATCCACACGCCGGAGAACCCGCTCTCGCGGCGGCCTTGCACGCCGAACTCCGCCAGCACGCGGATCACGACCTCCTCGAGATCGCGCAGATAGCGGTGCATGTCGCGCCGATCGGGCGCCATGCGCAGGATCGGATACGCGACGAGCTGGCCGGGCCCGTGGTACGTCGCCTCGCCGCCGCGCTCGACCTCGATCACGGGCACGTTCACGCCGAGCGCGACGTCGCGCGACGCGCCGCGGCCGATCGTGACGACCGGATCGTGCTCGGTGAGCAGGAGGAGGTCTCCGGTGCGGCCTGCGACGCGGTCGTCGACGCAGCGGCTCTGCAGCTCGTGCGCGTCCTCGTAGCGCGTGCGGCCCAGCCGCCGCACTTCGATCAGCGGTCGTGACAAGGAGTAAGCGAGTTCGCCGTTCACGGCGTTGCGCGCGGACGCGCCCGTTCGAGCGCGGGATCCTACTTCTTCTGATAGATGTGCACCGCCATGCCGTGCAAGGCCTCGGCGGCTTCCATCATGGCTTCCGGCAGCGTCGGGTGCGCGTGGATCGTGCGCGCGATGTCCTCGGCGGTAGCGCCGAGCTCGATCGCGAGCGCGGCTTCGGCGATGAGCTCCGTGACTTCGGGCCCGACCATGTGCACGCCGAGCACTTCGTCGGTTTTCGCGTCGGCGATGATCTTCACGAAGCCTTCGGTCTCCATCAGGCTCATCGCGCGGCCCGACGCGGCGAACGGGAACGAGCCGGTCTTGTACGAGAGCCCCTTCTCCTTGCACTGATCCTCGGTCAAACCGACCGACGCCATCTCGGGCGACGTGAAGATCACCGCGGGAACGCAGCGCGCGTCGTACTCGTCCTTCTTGCCCGCGATGACCGCGGCGGCGACGAGCCCTTCGTGGCTGCCCTTGTGCGCGAGCATCGGCTGGCCAGCGATATCACCGATCGCGTAGATGTTCGGCACCTTCGTGCGCATCTGCTTGTCGACGGCGAGGAATCCCTTGGCATCGACGGCGAGTCCCGCGCGATCGAGCCCGAGCCCTGCGCTGTACGGCTTCCGACCGACGGTCGACAAGACCTGATCGCATTCGACCGTGTCTTCCCCCGTCTTGCGCTTGATGCGCACGAAGCTCTTGCCGGCCTTGTGCTCGAAGCCCTGCGCGAACGTCTCGGTCAGAAGGTCGATGCCGAGCTTCTTGAGCGAGCGCTCGATGACCTTGACGCAGTCGCGCTCTTGTCCGGGCAACGCGCCCGGCGTCGCCTCGAGCACGGTCACCTTGCTGCCGAGCTTTCGGAACATGATGCCGAGCTCGAGGCCGATGTAGCCGCCGCCGATCACGACGAGATGCTGCGGCACGCGCGTCGGACGCAGCGCGCCGGTCGACGACCACACCTTGTCCTCGTCGAACGCGAAGCCGGGGATCTCGATCGGCACGGAGCCGGTCGCGATCACGAAGTCGTCGGCCTTCAGCGACTGCTCGCCGTCCTTCGACTTGACCTTGATCTCGTTCTTGCTCGCGAACGACGCGGTGCCCATCACGACCGGCACCTTGTGGTTCTTGAGCAAGATGCCGATGCCGCCGGTGAGCTTGCCGACGATGCCGGCCTTCCACTCGACGAGCTTGCCGATGTCGAGGCGCACGTCCTTCGCGGTGATGCCCATCGCGCCCGCGTCGCCGATGCGCGAGAGCAAGACGCCCGCCGCGATCATCGCCTTCGACGGGATGCAGCCGACGTTGAGGCACGTGCCGCCGATGTACTCCTTCTCGACGACGGTGACTTGTTGGCCGAGCTGCGCGAGACGGATGGCGCACACGTAGCCGGCCGGACCGGCGCCGATGACGACGACTTTGCGGGGAGAGCTCATCTGGGTGTTGCGACGGTCGGTGATTGCAGGTGTCGGTCGAGAGGGAGAGTGCCTCGGCCCCAACCGAGGGCGACATCGGGGACGGAGCGACTCAGGTGGGAGTCGAGCTCTCGCGCGGAATGACGATCCAACAGATCAAGTAGGCCAGGAGTCCCGTACCCGCGACACACACGAGCAAGAGCCACACGAGGCGGATGACGGTGACGTCGATGCCGAAGTAGCGCGCGAACGCGGCGCAGACGCCGCCGAGGATCGCGCCGTCCTTGGGACGGAGGAGTTTCTTGTCGGTGGTCATGGCGGTGCGCGGGTCAGCGGGAAGTTTGCACGCGACGCGGAGGCCGACAGGATACGGGATGGATCCCGATACTTCTCGTCGTTGCCGCTCAGAGAGGGAACGCGCCGTCGCCCGGCTGCGCGTCGCCGAGTCGCTCCGCCACCTGCACGAACTTGTTGTACTGCCGGCGCAGGTGCGGAGGCACGTCGGCGTACACGTCCTCGACGAGCGTCTTGAGCGCCATCTTCGGCGCCGCTTCCTGCCGGTGGATCTCGGTATCGATCTCGGCGTAGAGCTCGGCCTCGATTGTCTCGCGCTCGCCCTTCTTCACGATCCCGCGCGCGACGAGGTGCTTCTCGAACGCGTCGATCGGATCGCGCGCGGCCCACGCGCGCACCTCGTTCTCGTCGCGGTACTTCGTCGGGTCGTCGGAGCTCGAGTGCCCCATCATGCGGTACGTCTTCAGCACGACGAGCGACGGGCCACGACCGGCGCGCGCCGCGATCACCGCTTCGCGCACCGCGCGGTAGCACGCGAGCACGTCGTTGCCGTCGACGTCGACGCCGGGCATGCCGTACGCGATCGCCTTGTCCGCGTACGACTCGGCGGCCGTCTGCTTCTTCGATGACACCGAGATCGCCCAGCCGTTGTCGACGCACACGAACACCGCGGGCGCCTTCCATACCGCGGCGAAGTTCATCCCCGAGTGGAATCCGTTCGAGCTCGTCGCTCCGTCGCCGAAGTAGATCGCGTGCACTTCGTCGATCTTGCGCTGCTTCGCCGCGTACGCGGCGCCGACGCCGTGCGGGATCTGCGTGCCGATCACCGAGGACCAGCTCGGGTAGTGGCTGCCCTTGTGCTGGAAGTGATTGCACATCTGGCGGCCCTTCGCCGTGTCGTTCGAGTTGCAGTACATCTGCGCGATGTACTCCGCGAGCGGCAGGCCGCGCATCAGCGCCGCGCCGCCTTCGCGCAGGCCCGACCACAGCCAGTCGCGTTTCTCGAGCGCGTACGCGGAGCCGATCAATGCGGCCTCGAGCCCTTTCGCCGAGCCGACGAAGCCGACGCGGCCCGCGCGCTGCAGCTTGAGCATGCGCTCGTCGACGCAGCGGATGCGCAGCATGTGGCGCAGGAGCTCGCGCTGCGCCGATGCGTCGAGCTCGGGCGCCGTCGCCGAGCCTCCGCGCTGCAACGTGTCGTGCACTGGGCTCATGCAGGGAACTCGATTCTCGGCTCGCGGACCGAGGGCTCGCGCTTCACAGCGCGAGGAGGCCGGGGTTCTCGAGCAGCTTCTTCAGGTACACGAGGAAGCGCGCGCCGCTCGCGCCGTCGGCCAAGCGGTGGTCGACGCTGCACGAGAAGTTCATGTACTGCCGCACTTCGATCTTGTCGCCTTGCGGCGTCTCGACGACGCCCGGCTTCTTCATCAGTCGGTGCACGCCCAGGATCGCGATGTCGGGGAAGTTGATGATCGGCGTCGCGAGCGTGCCGCCGATGTTGCCGGCATTCGTGATCGAGAACGTGCTGCCCTTCAGCTCTTCCGACTTCACCTTGCCGGCGCGCGTGCGCTCGGCGAGCTCGCCGAGCTCCTGCGCGAGCTGCAGGATCCCCTTCGCCTGCACGTCCTTCACGACCGGCACGATGAGACCGTTCGACGTGTCCATCGCGATGCCGAGGTTGACGTAGTGGTAGTGGACGAGCTCCTGCGCGGCCTCGTCGAGGTGCCCGTTGAGCTCGGGGTACTTCGCGAGCGCGAGCGCCGTCGCCTTCATGATGAACGGCATGAAGGTGACCTTGACGTCCGACTCGGCGCCGATCGCCTTCGCTTTCTCGCGCAGGCTGACGAGGTCGGTGACGTCGACCTCCTCGACGACCGTGAAGTGCGGCGCGGTGAACTTCGAGCGCACCATCGCCTCGGCGATCTTGCGCCGCACGCCGCGGAACGGAGTGCGCGTCTCGCGCTCGCCGGGTTGGATCGAGATCGGCGTCGCGGGCGTCGCTTGTCGCGCGGGCGAGGCGGCCGTCGCTCCGGCTGCACTCGACGGCGCGGCCGGCGCGGTGCGCGCGTTCGCGAACGCCTCGACGTCCGCTCGCCGCACGATGCCATTGCGACCCGAGCCGGGCACCGACGCGAGATCGACGTCCATCTCACGCGCGAGCCGACGTGCGCTCGGCACCGCGAGCACCTTGTCGTCGAGCGTGCTGCGCGACGGTGCGCGCGGCGGCGTGCCGTTTCCGGCGCCTCCCCCACCCACGAGCGCGGGCTCGCGCGCCGGAGCGTGCGCGGTCTTCGCGGCCGGCGCGGCGCTCGTCGCGGGAGCGGCGTGCGCGGGCTTCGCCGCCGGTGCGGCGGCGCCGGCGGTCGCGAGCGAGAAGATCACCTTGCCGACGGGCACGACCTCGCCGTCCTTCGCGTGGATCTTCGTGATCGTTCCCGAGGCGGGCGCGGGCACCTCGACGGTCGCCTTGTCGGTCATCACCTCGACGACCGATTGGTGCTCCTTGACGACGTCGCCGACCTTGACGAGCCACTTGACGATCTCGCCTTCGGCGATTCCCTCGCCGATGTCGGGCAGCTTGAACTCGAGAGCCATCGCGTGCGCCTCGCTATGCGTCAGAAGTTGTAGACGTGCTCGATGCCGTCGAGCACGCGCCGGTCGTCCGGCATGTAGTGGTGCTCGAGCGTGTTCGGGAACGGCGTGTCGAAGCCGGCGACCCGCACGATCGGCGCCTCCATGTACTCGATCGCGTTCTCCGCGATGATCGCGCTGATCTCGCCGCCGAAGCCGCAGAAGCGCGGCGCCTCGTGCAGCACGACGACGCGCCCCGTCTGCTTCGCGGCTTCGAGCACGCCTTCCTCGTCGAGCGGGAGCAGCGTGCGCAGGTCGACGACGAGCGTCTCGATGCCCTTCTCCGCGGCTTGCTCGGCGGCCTTCATCGCGACCGGAACCATCGCGCCGTAGCAGAAGAGGGTCACGTCGCGGCCTTCGCGCACCGTGCGCAGCGTAGAGAGCGGCACCGTGTACTTGCCTTCGGGCACCTCGCCCTTCACCGCGCGGTAGAGCGCCTTCGGCTCGAGGAACAGCACCGGATCGGGATCGTCGATCGACGAGAGCAAGAGTCCCTTCGCGTCGTACGGCGTCGACGGGATCACGACCTTCAATCCCGGCGTGTGACAGAAGTACGCCTCGCCGGACTGGCTGTGATACAGGCCGCCGCGGATGCCGCCGCCGTACGGGGTACGGATGACGAGCGGCGCGGTGTACTGACCGCCCGAGCGATAGCGCAGCTTCGCCGCCTCCGAAACGATCTGGTCGAACGCGGGGAAGATGAAGTCTTGGAACTGGATCTCGGCGACCGGCTTCAAGCCG
>CAZQHA010000218.1:0-7782 GCA_964592795.1 uncultured Planctomycetaceae bacterium
CGAGACTCGAATTTGCGATTCTCTCTATTGTTCCTATAAACGGTTTCAGTGCGGGGCCGCCTTACGTGAAGAAGGGGGAGAAAGCCTCGGGTTCGGAGATTCTCGCGCGAGTAGTGACTGGTCGGCCACAGCATCTCGATTCGAGCTCGACGCCGCCGGAGCTGATCGCGATCTGCGAAAAGGCGATGGCGAGTGAAGCGACCGATCGCTACCCCGAGATCTCGACGCTGTCAGAGGACTTGCGCGCCTATGTCGAGCACCGCGTGGTCCGCGCGTACGAAACGGGGACCTGGGCGGAGACGAAGAAGTGGGTTCAGCGCAATACGCCTCTGGCGGCTTCACTCGCCGCGGGCGTGCTCGCTCTGGCAATTGGATTGATCGTCAGCTTGTCGCTGACGAAGAAGAACAGCGAGCTATTCGTGCTCGCTGAAGATCGTCGCACACGCGCAGAAGCGGGCGAGGCCGAGGCCAAGCGACAGGAAGCGCTCGCGAAGTCGAGCGCAGACCTGGCGGAGACTCGCCGTGTGGCGGCCGAGGAGAACGAGCGTACGGCGCGCGAGCAGGAAGCTCTCGCCAAGCGCGAAAAGTCGAACGTGCTGCGCTTGTCGGCGTTCCAGACGCTGGATGACCTGACCAGTGAGGCTGACGAGCTGTGGCCGGCGGAGCCTGCCCTGATCGATCGTTATCGGACGTGGATGAGGAAGGCCGAGGCGTTGCTGGCGAAGATCCCCGAGTTTCGCGAGTCACTGGTGGAGATCGAGCGCCGTGCGCTGCCGCAGACAGACGGGGAGCGCGCGGCCGAGCGCCAGAGCCATCCGCGCCTGGCTGAGCTGGAGCAGAAGACTGCGCAGCAGTTGTGGCTATCGCGCATGCTCGGTGAATCGGATTGGCCTTCCGAGTCGAGCGTGGAGGCCGAGCTCTCGAGGGAATCGCTTCCGACAGATGCGAACGCGCTGAACGGATTGGCGTGGACGTTGGTGGATCCGGAGACGCCGGTCTACGGGGCGGAGATGAAGGCGCTGCTCTTGGCGCGGCGCGCGGTGGAAGCTTCGGGCGACACGGAGCGTGCAGCATGCCGCGACACGCTATCGTGGGCGCTGTACCGGCTAGGTCGGTTCGACGAAGCGTTGGCGGAGGGGCGTCGCGCGCTGGAGGAAGCCGATGCCGCGAAGAAGCAGGAGTACGAGGGCTACGTGGCAAAGCTCGAGGCGGCGGTAGGGCGATGGCGGGACCATTGGCGAACCGAACGCGCGAAGGAACGCGTGACGGTTGCGCGCGACGTGGCAGCGCTAGAAGCAGAGCTATCCACGCGGCGTGACTGGAGCTTCGCCGCCGACGATGATCGCTGGTGGCACGCGCAGATGGAGAAACTGATCGCGGCGTTGACCGCGTTCGGGGACGAGCAGAGCGGTCTGGTTCATGGGATCTCGGCCGATCGCGGCTGGGGCATCGCGAAGCGGCTGGAGTTCGCGTCGTCGATCGAGGAGCGCAGCGTGACAGGGGCGGACGCGAAGCGTCGCTGGGACGAGGCGATCGCAGCGATCCGGACTTCACCGCGCTACGGCGGGCTCGTCTTGACGTCGCAGCTTGGTCTGTTGCCGATCGGTGCGGATCCGGCGTCGGGCTTGTGGGAGTTTGCGCACCTGCAGTCGGGTGAGGCGGCGCAGCGTGGCGCGGACGGGAAGCTCGTTCTGGCGGAATCGATGGGCATCGTGTTCGTGCTGATCCCTGGCGGGACGTTCCTGATGGGCGCGCAGAGCACGGATCCGTCGGGACCAAACTACGATTCGCAGGCGTTGTCGAACGAGTCGCCGGTACACAAGGTAACCCTATCGCCCTATTTCCTTTCGAAGTACGAGATGACGCAGGGTCAGTGGCTTCGCTTCACGAACCGGAACCCAAGTCAATATGAACCGAGCAGCAACCTCGCAGGGCGCCAACACAACTTGCTGCACCCGGTAGAGCAAGTGACTTGGACGGAGTGCGTAGAGGTGATGAGGGGGCTGGGTCTTTCGCTACCGAGCGAGGCGCAATGGGAGAACGGCTGTCGGGGTGGAACCGACACGCCTTGGTGGACTGGGATGGATCGCGAGAGCTTGCGGGGCAACGTGAATCTGGCGGATCAGACCGCGGCGCGCATCGGAGCGACTTGGGGGGACATCAGGGACTGGCCGGACTTGGACGATGGGTGGGCGGTGCACGCGGCGGCGGGGAGCTTCCCTGCGAATCCGTGTGGGCTGCACGAAGTGCATGGGAATGTGTGGGAGTGGTGTGCCGACGGATTCGACTCGAACGTCTACGGTCGAGCTGCGGGCATCGATCCCGTCGCACCTACGGAAGACGCCCGCGGTCGCGTGGGCCGTGGCGGCGGCTTCAACTACGCGGCTTCCTACGCGCGCTCTGCGTTTCGCAGCAGTTTCACGCCCGAGATCCGGTTCCTCGTCGTCGGCGTTCGTCCCGCCCGGACCCTCCAGCCGTAGTTGCAGTCTTGGGCTCACTTCCGAAATGACACCTTCTCGATTCCCGTTGGCGTCGTACGCCCACCGCTGGCACGCGAAGGCAACGAACCAAGTCCGCGTCGAAATGGCCTAAGCCTTTGCCACACCACTGATCTGATACGCAACGACCCGACGCGTATCCAACGCCCAGGGCTCACTCGCGTCCGGACCGAGATTCGACGTCCACGTGCGCTTCGTCCCGTTCTCGTAGGTGAACGTGATCTTGAATCGCACCTTGTTCGGATAACGATTTCTCACCTCGAAGTATGTGATGTACCCACTCGACGCGAACTCGTTCTTCACCGTCCGGTACCGGCCTGCGAATCCGTTCTTCTGGTCGTCCTTCATCTCGAACCACGCGCAGAACGGCACCTCTTCCAGGCAGAGCGATTCGCCGCTGGCCAGTGGTGATCGAGGCGTGGCGCTCGCAATGGTCAAGGGCGCGCAGTCGTGGGGGGCCAGACATGCGCGACTCGACAGGTCGGACTCGAGGGCTGCGAACGAGATGCCGGTCATCAGGAGCGCGATCTGGAGGAGCGGGAGTGAGAAGTACATGGCGTTTCCTTTCAGGTCGGTCGGTTGTTGGGTTCGGCTGTCAGAGCAGTTGAACGCTGATGTCCGACGGAACGAACAGTGCTCGAGGAGACTCCACGGCTAGGGCGCGTTTCGGCTTCACGCGTCTGATGCGCGCGATTGCCTCGTTTCGGATGGAGCGGGCGGTCGACAGCCGACCTCGGCTGGCCACGGCGACGCCTCCATCATTCGAAGTCCGAGACCGGCTCCGAGCATGGTCGGACCACTGGATGATCACGCCGCTCGGCGCGGATGCCCGCCCCCGAGCTACGAGTCGCGCTACTTGGCGACGATGAGCACTCGGATCTGCGCTCGTCCCTCGTGGAATCGCCAAGTGGGGCCGAACATGGTGGTCCTTGCGACCCGGCCGGAGTCCCACCACGAAGAGCGTCCAAGTTGCGAGCGATCGACGAGATAGTAGTCGTCGCCCTCCACGCGAACTGTCTTGTAGTGCTGGTCGTATTGCGACACGTTCTGGCTGAGCACCGCATACGTGGGCGTTCGATCCCGGAACCGGACCAGGGTCAGTACCTCGACTCCCGATCGCCAAGGTGATTCGGTGGTCACGCGGCACAGAATGCTGTTGCCCGCGCCGGTGCGGATCTCGATGCGCGGACCAGAGTGCTGGAGCTCGATCCATTCGGCGCGGTCGCTCTTGGCGGGGGCCACGTGGTCGAACTGACGCTCGAAGAGCACCGTGCGTTGCCGCCGTGCCAGCTCGTACTCCCCTTCCGCTGCCTTGCGACGGGTTTCCGGTTCGGGTTCGGCGGGACGCGTGAAGGTTGACGAGGGCGTCGTCGTCGGAGGCGGGGGAGCCATTGGGCTGCTCAAGATCAGCGCAGCCGCCAAGACCAAGTCGAGCATGATGTTCTCCGGAGGCGTGGCCGGGTGTGTTGTAGGCCTGAACGCGGCAAGGTCCCGAAGCGAACAGGCACTCCTGCACAGCGGCTCGCGCGGCGGCGGCAGCGCAGGAGGCGCTGGTCGACGTCGCGCACACGCTGCGGCAGGTCGTGTGCGTGAAGGGGTGAGGCTCTACGGCTCGACTTTCACGTCGTGCCGCCCGAGCACGCGCGCGATGTCCACGACCTCGACGAGAGATGCGGGCGGATCGGACTCGATGCGAACGCGGTTCTTGCCGGGCTCGAGCCAAGTACGACGACGAACGATCCGCTCGCCGACCGTCCAGCGCAGATCGAGAGGCGCCTGGAACGTCGTTCCGGCGCTACCTTCGTTCTCGACGTCGACGTCGATCCGCCCGTCGCGCACACGGACGGTACCCGTGAGCCGCGGATACCCGCTGCCGTAGAACCACTCGTCGAAGAAGCGCTTCCACGGGCGGCGCGTCTCGCGCTCCAGCACTCTCTGGAAGTCCTCCGTCGTCGCGTTCCCGTAGCGGAACTCGAGGTTGAACTGGCGCAGCGCGTTCCACCACGCCGGATCGTCGTCCACGTAGTGGCGCAGCGTGTTCAGGACGCACGCGCCCTTGCTGTAGATCACGCCCGCGTACGCCTCTTCCGAATCGACGTCGTCCCCGCGGTAGAGCGTCGAGGTCGCGTCGATCGAGCTCGCCTGCGCGCGGAAGAACTCGTCCGCGCGCGCGCGGCCCTCGAGCCGTTCCAAGTAGACGCCTTCGGCGTACGTCCCGAAGCCTTCGTGGATCCAGAAGTGACCCCACGCGCTCGCGGACACCGCGTTGCCCCACCACTCGTGAGCGCTCTCGTGCACGAGGATGTAGTCGAGGAACTCGTTCGCGGCGGCGTAGGGATCGAGCTCCTTCTCCTTCTTGCACCAGGCGGGGTAGCTCGAGCCGTACGCGATCGCGGACGAGTGCTCCATGCCCCAGAACGGCGTCTCGACGAGCGCGAACTTCGACCTGGGGAACGGGAACGGCCCGAACGCGTCGCCGAAGATCTCGAGCATCTTCGGCACGTCCTGGAACTGGAGCTTCGCCTTCTCGACGTTCTCGGGCAGCACGTAGGTCTGGACGAGCAGCGGCTCGTCGAGCCCGCGCAGCTCCAGTCGCGATTCGGTCACGACGTACGGAGCGACGTTGAGCGTGATCGCGTACGTCTCGCACGGGTACTCGTGGCGCCAGCGGAAGACCTCGCGGTCCTTCCCGAGCTCCTCGCGTTCGACGAGACGCCCGTTGGACACGGCGTAGAGTCCCTTCGGCACGTCGAGGTTCGCGAGCACGCGCTCGGGCTTGTCCTCGGGATGGAAGAACGAGTCCTTGCCCGGCCACCACGACGAGCTGCCGAGCGTCTGACACGACGTCGCGATCCACGGGCGGCCGTCGGCGGTGCGGCTCCAGTGGAAGCCGTCGAAATCGTTCGGCGCCGTCGGGTTCCCCGAGTACGTGACCGCGACGCGGACGAGCTCGCCTTTCAGGGCCGGCTCGGCCAGCGTGCACTCGAGACGATCCTGCGCGTGCGTGAAACGCACGTTCGCGCCCCGCAGCGCGTTGTCCTGCGCGATCGGCTCGGCGAGCTGCGCGACGGACTCGACGCGCATCGGCGGCTGGAGATCGAGCACCAGCGTCGCGAGCGTGTCGGAGACGACGCGCGCTTCGAGCGCGACGGTGCCCGAGAGTCGCTTCGCCTCCGGATCGACCGAGAAGTCGAGCCGGTACGCGATCACGTCGTAATCCGCGCGCGGATCGTGCGGCGACGAGAGCGCGACGAAGAGTAGGGCGAGGAGCGCGGGCAACGCGCGGATTCTAGGCGCGCGCGGCGGCTAGCGCACGTTCCGGGCCCGCTCGAGCGCGCGTTCGATGCGGAGCTTGGCGAGCTCCCGCGTCGCGAGCCGGCGGTGCTCGCGGCGCATCTCGCGGAGCTCGGCGCGCACTCGTTGCCGCAGCTCGATGCGGACGCGAGCGCGATGCCGGAGGATCCGCTCGCGCAGCTCGACGCGCCGCTCCTGGCGCGGGCGAGGCGGATGATCGCCGTCGTGAGCGGCGGCGAACGGAGACGCGAGGGTGAGGGCGAGGATCGGAAGCGCGAGGCGGCGCAGGTTCATGGTTGGCTCCTGGAAGAGGGTCTCGCCGTGGAACCCGCGCCGCGCGGGCGAGTTCCGCGTCAACGCCGCGAATTCTCGGGTCCGACCTGTGCGTACACGCCCAAGAACTTCGCGACCCACACGTCGCCGGTCGCGGCGCGTTCGGCGGACGTCGTGAACCGGTAATCCCAGAGCGTCGCGCGCGCGTACGCGGGCGGGCCGTCGGGAAAAGGATTCGACGCGAGGAGCGCCAGGACCTCCGGCGATCCCTGGCGCAATCGTTCGAGCAGTTTCAGGACCCAGGGGTTGTTCCGGATCCGTCCGAGCGCGGCGAACCACATCTGCCAATCGAGGCGCGGCATGTGCGGCGCGACCCAACCCGGCGCGCGCGCCACGTCGCCGGGCTTGTGGCGGAACGAGTACTCACGCCAAGTCACGCCGTTCGTGCTGCCTTCGATGCGGATCTCCGGGCGCTCGGTGGTCATCACCGCGAAGAGGCCGTACGTGTTGAGCGTCCGCAGCGGCGCGATCCACTGTGCGACGCGCGTCAGCGCGAACGGCAGCTCCATGTCGCGTCGCAGCCGCTGCAAGAGCATCAGAGACGTGAACGCGAAAAGGAGCACCGCGAACGCTCCGAAGGCGATGCGGCGCCACAGCGCCGGCCGCGGCGGCGCGGCCGCCGGAGGTCGCGACGTGAAGCGCGACGGAACGAAGCGCGCCAGGAACGCGTCGTCGAGGAGCGGCACGCACAGCGCGATCGACAGCAGGTTGAAGAACCCGTAGTTGCCGGTCAGGGCGATGACCGCTTGCAGCCCGATGAGACCGAACGCGGCGACGAGGCGCAGCCGCCGCCAGAACACGAACCACGGGAGCACCATCTCGATCGCGTACATGACGACGCAGCTCGCCTGGTGCGCGAAAAGCGGGAGCTGGTGCGCGTACCACGCGAGCGGCGTGGGCAGCGGCTGCGTCTCGTAGTGGTAGGTCAGCGCCGTGAGATCGCGCCACGTCGGATCGAGGCTCGCGAGCTTGACCGCGCCCGACGCGAACATGAGGCGCACGAGGAGCCAGCGCATCAGCCACAGCGACGCGAACGACGGCGGCGACTCGCGCGCGAGCCCCGGCAGCCAATTGGATGGCGCGTAGAAGAACGCGAAGAACGCGGTCTCGAGCAAGAGGACGTCCCACTGGAACGAGAGGAACTCCTGACCGGCGGTCGTGAGCGACAGGTAGAGCGCCCACAGGAGCGCGATGCAGAGGCGCGGGGCGAGGCCGACGAAGAGCGCGGCCGAGAGCGCGATGCCGGCGACGCACTGCGCGCGCAGCATCGAGTCGCTCGTGTCCCACCACGAGATCGTCGGCAAGCGCCAGACATCCGTCCCGCCGAGTGCGCGCCGCGCCGCGTCGACGTACTCGGCGATCGGCAGGATGCCTTGCGAGCCGATCAGGCCCGTGACTTGGACCCAGAGCGACGCGAACGCGATCGCGAAGACGAGCGCGAGGAGGCGCAGGAAGATCCAGCGCGCGAGGAAGTTCCCTCGCGGCGGTGGACTCACGACATCGACTCGCCGCTCCACACGACGTTGTACAGCGTGTCGCGCTCGACCGGCACGCGGCCGGCGTCCTGGATCCACTGGATCAGTTCGCTGCGCTGCACCTCTTGCGGCGTCGTCGCGCCGGCCTCGTGGTAGATCTTCTCCTCGACGACGGTGCCGTC